>JAQVDF010000402.1 GCA_028698405.1 Phenylobacterium sp.
GGCCGAGGATCTTGCGGTGCTCGGCCATCACCTTTTCCTCCTCGCCGTTGTAGCCCGTGTCGGGGTCCACCGCGGCGTTGTGGCTGAACAGGTTGAAGGCGTAGGGATGGGGCAGGACCTTGGGCGTGAAGGGCTCGCCCGCGAGGTGAGCTGCGGTGGCGGCGGTCAGCTCCTCCATCGCCGCAGCGCCCGCCCCGGAGGCGGCCTGGTAGGTGGCGCCGATCACCCGCGTGATCGCGCCCAGCGCGCGCAGCGGACCCAGGGCCATCAGCGAGACGGCGGTCACGCAGTTGGGGTTGGCGACGATGCCGGGCCCGGCTGGCAGCGCCTCGCCGTTCACCTCCGGCACCACCAGCGGGATCGCCGGGTCCATTCGGAAGGCCGACGAGTTGTCGACCACCAGCGCGCCGTTGGCCGCCGCGACCGGCGCGTAGGTGCGGCTGACGCTCGCGCCGGCGGAGAAGAAGGCCAGGTCGACGCCGTCGAAAGCGTCGATCGAGACCGCCTCGACCACATGCTCGCCGAGGCGGCGGCCGGCCGATCGCTCGGATGCCAGCAGGCGGAGCGAGGCGACGGGAAAGCCGCGCCGTTCCAGGCAGCCGACCAGTTCGACGCCGACGGCGCCGGTGGCGCCTACGATGGCGACGTTCGCCGCCTTCTGCGCGGCCTGGGGTCTGGTGGATTGAAGCATTCGAACACGTCTCCTTGCGGCGGGTGGCCGGAGGCGGGTTCGACTTTCGGAAGCGACCCCGTCCTGCCGGCGGGGTCGGTGGGGTGGAGCGCCTAGGCGCGCGCACAAACCCCCACGCCCCGAGGCGTGTTGGTCTTAATCGTGCGCTTGGTCGCTTGACGAGCCATGGCGGGGCCTTAGACGAACGAGCCGCGCGATGCAACTCCGCCCGCGCATTTGGGCCGCCAGGCGGCCGGACGAGTCGAGTACCGATGGTCGAGCCCCAGACGGACAGGACCGCCTCCATCTCGGCGATCTTGCGCGAGTTGTGCGCCGATCCGAACGCCGAGATCACCGTCGGCCAGATCGTGCGCAGGTGCGGCCGTCGCGCCTTCGGGGCGGTGCTGTTTCTGTTCTCGACGCCGAACCTGTTGCCGCTGCCGCCGGGCTCGTCGACGGTGCTGGGCGCGCCCCTGGTGCTGCTCGCCCCGCAGGTCTCCATCGGGGTGCAGGCGCCCTGGATCCCCAAGAGCGTGGCGAGCCGCCGCATCAAGGGCTCGGCCCTCGCCGCGACCTTCGGGCGCATGCTGCCGGTGGTCGAGCGCGCCGAGCGGTTCTCGCGGCCGAGGCTCTCCTTTCTGTTCGGCCCGGTCGGCGACCGGCTGATCGGTCTCGTCTGCACCCTTCTGGCGCTGATCCTGATCCTGCCCATCTTCGGGGCCAACATGCTGCCTGCCGCGGCGGTCGGGGTGCTGTCGCTCTCGCTGGTGCAGCGGGACGGGGTGCTGGCGCTGATCGGCTACCTGCTGGCGGCGGCCAGCGCCGGGGTCCTGGTGCTGATGGCCGGGGCGGCCGTGCTGTCCGTCCAGAAGCTGCTGCATCTTTTCGGCGCCGCTTGACACCTAAGCAGGCGGGGCGCGTTCATTGAGCATGCAAGTCTCTGTCACCGGCAAGCATGTCGATGTCGGGGATGCCCTGCGTACGCGGGTCTCCGACGAACTTTCCGCAAGCATTGGGAGGTATTTCGAGAGAGGAGGCGGCGCCGACGTGGTGGTCAGCCGCGAGGGCCACGCCTTCAAGGTCGATTGCGCCGTGACCCTGGCTTCGGGGGCGCACCTGCAGACTCAGGGGGTGGGGGGAGACGCCCACGCGGCCTTCGATGCCGCGCGTCAGCGGATGGAGCGGCGCATCCGCCGCTACAAGCGCCGGCTCAAGGATCATCACGTCCAGGCGCAGGCCAAGCAGGCCGAGACGGCCGCCTACTTCGTGCTCCAGACCGCCAATCCGGACATCGGCGCCGAGGACGACGAGGAGGAGGACGAGATCACCGGTCCGGCCGAACCGGTGGTCATCGCCGAGATGGAACGGCCGATCCGGACTCTGACCGTTTCGATGGCGGCCGCCGAGTTGGACTTGACGGATTCTCCCACAATCGTGTTCAGGAACGCCGCGCACGGCGGTTTGTCCGTGGTATATCGCCGGCCCGACGGGAATATCGGCTGGATCGATCCCGAACGCGCGAAATCCGTGAACGGCGACGGGAGCGGAGCGGCAGAAGGTGCTGCGAACTCGTGAGCTCGCCGCGCGTTCCGCCGTCGATTTGGGCGGCTGGACTGGGCAAGGCATGAGTTTGCAGATCGGCGACATCCTGGACCGGAACGCGATCGCGATCCGGGTGAAGGCGGCTGACAAGCGGCAGGCCCTGTCGCGCGTGGCCGACCTCGCGGCCCGCAACTTCGGCCTGGACGCCGGCGAGGTCTTCGAAGCTCTGGTCGAGCGCGAGCAGGCCGGCTCCACCGGCGTGGGCTACGGGGTCGCCGCCCCGCACGCCCGGCTCGAGGGCGTGGAGCGGATGCGCGGGGTCTTCGTCCGCCTCGAGCAGCCGGTGGAGTTCGAGGCCATCGACGACCAGCCGGTGGACCTCATCTTCGCCCTGTTCGCCCCGCCCAACGCGGGCGCAGAACACCTTCGGGCGCTGGCCCGCGTCTCGCGCCTGCTTCGCCAGGCCGAGCTGCGCGAGCACCTGCGCAAGGCGCGCAGCGCCGACGCCATCCACGCCCTGCTGGTGCAGGAGGCCCGGCCGAGCGCGGCCTAGGGTCCGGACTCATTTGGCCCAGTAGCTGACGATGGCTGCGATGAGCACGCCGGCGAGGAAGTTGTCGGCGAGCTTGTCGTAGCGTGTCGCGACGCGGCGGTAGTCCTTCAGCCGGGCCC
>JAQVDF010000403.1 GCA_028698405.1 Phenylobacterium sp.
CGGGTCGGTCCCGCCCTCCAGGTCGACGGCCCAGACGGCGGTCTCCTTCCACAGGCCCATGAACAGCAGCCGCTCCATGCCGCCGGTCATCTTGTCGGCCATCCGGGCGGGGATGTAGGCGAGCTGTAGCCCGCCGTCCTCGGCCTTCTCGACCAGCGGGCGGCCGTTCCATATCGCCACCGCCAGCGAGTCGGGCGAGTCCAGCTTCTCGGCCAGCCAGGCCTCGTCGCCGCGCCGCTCGCTCGCGCGGTTCAGCGGGTTGCCCGCGAAGGTGTTCATGAAGGCCTTGAGCGGCATGCGGTGCTCCGAACGATCGGGGACGAACGGTTAGCGGCAGCAGAGCTGCCTGGGAAGTCTCCGCCGCAGGCGCCGTTCGCACGGCGGTGCGCTGCCGCGCTTGCGATCCGACGGCCCAGCCGCGATATAGGAGGCGGAGATCGGCGACGGGCGGGGCCCTCGCCAACCCGGTCAGGTCCGGAAGGAAGCAGCCGTAACGAGTTCCGCTCCGGGTCGTCGTCCGGTCTCCACCCATTCTTTCCCTGTCCAAGATGGCCGAAGACGACCTCACGCTCGAACCCGAACAGCCCGAGCGTGATCCCAACACCGCGGACATGTTCGGCGCGCCGCCGGCCGCGCCGGCGCCTGCCGAGGCCGCCGCCTACACGGTCATCGCCCGCAAGTACCGGCCCAGGACCTTCGACGACCTGTTCGGCCAGGAGGCGATGGTCCGGACGCTGAAGAACGCCTTCGCGTCGGGGCGCATCGCCCACGCTTTCATGCTCACCGGCGTGCGCGGGGTGGGGAAGACGACCACCGCCCGGCTGCTCGCCCGGGCGCTGAACTACGAGACCGACACCGTCCACGAGCCGTCGCTGGACCTGGCCCAGGAGGGCCGCCACTGCCGGGCGATCATCGAGGGGCGTCACATGGACGTGCTCGAACTCGACGCCGCCAGCCGCACCAAGGTGGACGAGATGCGCGAGCTGCTCGACGGCGTGCGCTATGCGCCCGTCGAGGCGCGCTACAAGGTCTACATCATCGACGAAGTGCACATGCTCTCCACCGCGGCGTTCAACGCGCTGCTGAAGACGCTGGAAGAGCCGCCGCCGCACGCCAAGTTCATTTTCGCCACCACCGAGATCCGCAAGGTCCCGGTGACTATCCTCTCCCGCTGCCAGCGGTTCGACCTGCGTCGGGTCGAGCCGGAGGTCATCGTCAGGAACCTGGAGATGATCTGCGAGCGCGAGGGCGCGCGGGTGGAGGTCGAGGGGTTGATGCTGATCGCCCGCGCCGCCGAAGGCTCGGTGCGCGACGCCCAGTCGCTGCTCGACCAGGCCATCGTGCAGGCCGAGGCCGGCCAGACGGTCACCGCCGCCACCATCCGCGACATGCTGGGCCTGGCCGACCGCGCCCAGACCATCAGCCTGTTCGAGCAGGTGATGCGCGGCGAGGCCGGCGGAGCCATCGAGACTTTCCGCACCCTCTACGGCTACGGCGCCGACCCGGGTCAGGTGATGCTGGACCTTCTGGAGCACTGCCACGGCGACTCGGTCGCCAAGGCGGTGGGGCCCCAGGCGCTGACCCTGCCCAAGGAACAGGCCGCGCGGCTGGCGGCGGTGGGCGCGGCCGTTTCGGCGGGCGTGCTCTCGCGCATCTGGCAGCTGCTGCTGAAGGCCTACGACGAGGTGCGCCGCGCGCCCGATCCGGCGGCCGCGACCGACATGGCGCTGATCCGGCTCGCCTATGCGGCCGACCTGCCCGGCCCCGAGGAGGCGCTGAAGCGTCTGCAGTCGGGCGAGTCGCCGGTCGGCGGCCCCGGCCCGTCCGGCGGGGGCGGCGGGGGGATCCACCAGGGCGGAGGCGGCGGCGCCTCGGCCGTGGCCCGCCAGGCCGCGCCGCGTCCGGCGCAGGCCGAGAGCGCGCCCAACCTGCAGCGGTTCGAGGATGTCATCGCCCTCATCGATTCCAAGCGCGACATCGCCCTGCGCCTCGACGTCGAGCGCTTCGTGCGGCTGATCAGCTTCCGGCCCGGAGCCATCGAGTTCGAGCCGGCGCCGGGCGCGCCCGCCGGCCTGATCCAGCGGCTCGCCACCAAGCTGCGCAACTGGACCGGCCAGCCATGGCTGATCGCCGCCCAGGGCGGCGGCGGGGCCGAGAGCCTGTGGGAGCGGCAGAAGCGCGAGGAGCGCGAGGCCCTGGCCGCCGTGGAGCAGGACCCGTTCATCCGCCAGTTGATGGAAGCCTTCCCTGGCGCCGAGATCCTGGGCGTGCGAACCCTCGCCGCCCCCCAGCCGGCGGCGGACGCCGGCGACGACGCCGACAGCGAAGACGAGGACTAGGCCCATGAAGGACCTGAACGCCCTGATGAAGCAGGCCCAGGAGATGCAGCAGAAGCTGACCCAGGCCCAGGCCAAGATCGCCGAACTGACCGTCGAGGGCACCTCGGGCGGCGGCATGGTCGCCGTCACGCTGCAGGGCGCCGGCGCGCTGTCCGCGGTGAAGATCGACGAGAGCCTGCTCGCCCCGGGTGAGGGCGAAGTCCTTTCCGACCTCATCGTCGCCGCCCACGCCGACGCCAAGCGCAAGCTCGACGCCAAGCAGGCCGAACTGATGCGCGAAGCCGCCGGCCCCCTCGGCGCCATGGGCCTCCCCGGCCTGGGGTTCTAGGCTCTGCGATCGCGTCGGCCCGCGCAGCGGGTCGGAGGAGGGGTGGCGCAGGCCTCCGCTCGTGGATCCACATGCTGACAGCGCGGAGCGACCCCTCGCCCGACGCCCTCCGAGCGCCGCCCCCTCCCGCAAGGGGAGAGGGACGAAGCCGCGACACCTCATCGCCTGCGCACCACCCCCTCGACAGACGGCCGCGGCTTGTGCTCGATCAGGTGCG
>JAQVDF010000404.1 GCA_028698405.1 Phenylobacterium sp.
CCCGCGCCCGATGGGTCAGCAGCTCGGGCGTGGCGGCGCTGGGCTTCAGGATGGCTCCGTTCGGGCAGAGGTTGCCGCGCAGCACCCAGACACCCGAAGAGGGATCGATGGGCTCGACCATGGTCCCGATCACCTCGCGGTTCCAGACCTTGGCCTGGTCGGCGATCTCGCCCTGGGTGCGGCCGGAGACGGTGAGCGCGTCGCGCCGCAGCACCCCACCCAGCTCCTTCAGCACCGCCGGCACGCCGCCGGCATAGCAGAAGTCCTCCATCAGGTAGCGGCCGGAGGGCATCAGGTTGACCAGCAGCGGGACCTCGCGGCCCAGCCGGTCGAAGTCCTCCAGGGTCAAATCCACTCCCACCCGCCCGGCCAGGGCCAGCAGGTGGACCACCGCGTTGGTCGAGCCGCCGATGGCGGCCTGCACCAGGATGGCGTTCTCGAACGCCTCCCGGGTCAGGATCTGCGAGGGCCGGATGTCCTGTTCGACCAGCTCGACCATCCGCTTGCCGGTCAGGTGGGCGAGCGCCTTGCGGCGGGAGTCGACGCCGGGCAGGGCGGCGTTCTGCGGCAGGCTCATGCCCAGCGCCTCGATCAGGCTGGCCATGGTCGAGGCCGTCCCCATGGTGTTGCAGGTGCCGTGGCTGCGGCTCATCGAGCTTTCGGCGCCGAGGAACTCCTCGAGCGTCATCTCGCCAGCCCGCACGGCTTCGGAGAAGCGCCACACGTCGGTGCCCGAGCCGATGTCCTTGCCCTCGTACTTGCCGTTCAGCATCGGACCCGATGAGACCACCATGGTGGGCAGGTCGACGCTGGCCGCCCCCATCAGCTGACCCGGCGTGGTCTTGTCGCAGCCGCCCAGCAGGACCACCCCGTCGATGGGGTTGGCGCGGATGCTCTCCTCCACCTCCATCGCCAGCAGGTTGCGGAACAGCATGGCCGTGGGCCGCATCTGCGTCTCCGGCAGGCTCATGGCCGGAAACTCGACGGGCACGCCGCCCGCCTCCCAGACCCCGCGCTTTACGTACTCCGCCAGATCGCGCAGGTGGAACTGGCAGGTGACCAGCTCGCTCCAGGTGTTGCAGATGCCGATGATCGGGCGACCGTCGAAGACGTGGTCCGGCAGGCCCGTCCCCTTGATCCAGCTCCGGTGGATGAACCCGTCGCGGTCGAGCTTTCCGTAGCTCTTCCTGCTCCGAAACGGCCGTCGGCTCACGTGAACCCCCGCAAGGATGGTGGACGCCCTGGCAGGTTAACCCGCGAGCGCGCGCGGGGTTCAGCAAATCCGCCGGGGCCGCCTCAGCCGGCGAAGCTCGGCAGCGACAGGCCGGTGACGCCCGGGCGGAACGCGAACAGGCCGCCGGCCTGCGGCTGGCGCGCCAGGGCCTCGGCCGACAGCCCTTCCCGGGCGCTGGTGACGAAGAGGGTGGCCATGTCCGGGCCACCAAAGGCGCAGCTCGACGGCTGCGCGACCGGAACCTCGACGATGCGGTCGATCGTCCCGTCCGGTGCGTAGCGGACGATGCGCCAGGCGCCCCACTGGGCGTTCCAGAGATAGCCCTCGACATCCACGGCCGAGCCGTCGGGCGCGCCGTCCGTCCCCTTGGTGTCGGCGAACACGCGGCCGTTGGACAGGGCGCCGGTGCGCGGGTCCACGTCGTGCACGAACAGCGTCTGGAGCTTGGAATCGGCCACGTAAAGCCGGTCCCCGCCGGGGCTGCAGGAGACGGTGTTGGGGATGTGTATCCCTTCCAGCACCTTTTCGGTCACACCGTCGCCCGTGGTACGAAACAGGGCGCCGGGTCGCCGGCCTCCGTCGTCGTCCATCGAGCTCCACCAGAAGCGGCCGCCGACGTCGATCTTGCCGTCGTTGGAGCGGAATCCCTCGCCGAGATCGACCGCCTCGACGAGCTCCAGGTCGCCGGTCTCGGGGTCGAAAGCGGCCAGCCCCGCTTCGCATGCGACGATGAGTCCGCCGCGCGCCCTGGGCGCGGCGGCACTACATCTGAGGGGCAGATCCCAGGTTCCGCCGCCGCCGTCTTCCGGCGCGTGCCAGTGCAGCTTGCGGCCCTTGATGTCGAACCAGAACACCCGGCCCGAGACCGGCTCCCAGACCGGTCCCTCGCCCAGTACGTCGCGCGAATCGACGATGCAGCTCAGGCTTTCCACAACACCCTCCAGCGGCGCCGCGGCGGTTTTTGACGGATTGCCGAATTCTTAATCGATTGGCTGCGACAACATAACCAGCGCGTTTTGGTTCCATTCACGCACCGGGGTCTACTATCTAGGCGAAGTGAAACGGAGGGGTTCCCAATGACGCTGCCGAGTTATTCTGACGCCTTTTCGATCTCGCACGAGCGCCCCTACGACGAGGACATCCACGTCGGCGACATCGTGCGTACCGGTGAGAACTTCCACCCGCACTTTGCGGTCATCGCCGTCAGCGGCGACAAGGCTTGGGTGCGCAACATTCAGAATGGGGCCGATTCGCTGGCCCTGCTCGAGCGCTGCCGCAAGATCGATCCGGCGGCGGCCGGCGTCGCGGTCGCCGCCGAGTAGTCGTCCGCTCCCTCCCGGACGGGACTCGGCCACGCGCGCGTGAACCTCCTAGGCTCCGGCGCCGTTCTAGGGCCTTGGGGCCGCAGTCGGTCGCGGTTGATCGGAGGGACGCGCCATTTCCGCCTTCATGTTCGCGACAGGGATCGAGAACTCCATCCCCAAGATCAAGGGCGGCACGATCCGTGTCGACCAGATGGAATCCTGCGGCCACTACCGGCACTGGCGCACGGATTTCGACCTGCTGGACGAGCTCGGCATCCACTTCCTGCGCTACGGGCCGCCGATCCACACGACCCTGATCGGGCCCGAGCGCTACGATTGGGAG
>JAQVDF010000405.1 GCA_028698405.1 Phenylobacterium sp.
GGTGGACGTCTATGGCCATTGCGCGCGCTCCGCCCATCTAAAGGACAAGGTGTTCCCCGACGTTTTAGGTTGGGGGGCCAAGCCGAGTCGAGAGCACGCCTTTGCGCCGCGACGTCCTTCAGCTCCGCGAGTTCTACGCCAGCCCGCTGGGCGAGGCGGCGCGGCAGATGATCGGCCGCAAGGTCGCCGAGGCGTGGGGCGAGACCACCGGGCTGGACATCCTGGGGCTCGGTTACGCTACCCCCTTCGTCGGCTTCTTCCGGCCGGTCGCCCGACGGGTGGTGGCGGCCATGCCCGCCCAGCAGGGCGTCGAAGTCTGGCCGGTCGGCGAGAAGAACCTCACCTGCCTGACGGGCGAGGACAGCCTACCGTTCGCCAACGCCCTGTTCGACCGCATCCTGGCGGTGCACGCCCTGGAGGAGAGCCCCGACCCGCTGGCGCTGCTGCGCGAGGTGTGGCGGGTGCTGGCGCCGTCGGGGCGGGTGATCGTCGCCGTCGCCGCCCGCAACGGCCTGTGGGCCAACACCGAGGGCACCCCCTTCGGCCACGGCCGGCCCTACAGCCGCAGCCAGCTGGCCGAGCTGCTGCGCGAGGCCGAGCTGGAGCCGTCCGGCTGGACGCGCGCGCTCTACGTGCCGCCGGTGTCGTGGATGAGCCGCTGGGCCGAGGGCTTCGAACAGGCCGGCTCCAGGCTCTGGCCGAAGTTCGCCGGCGTCGTGCTGACCGAGGCGGTCAAGCAGACCTTCGCGGTCAAGCCGAAGGGCGCGCGGGTGCGGGTGCGCGTCGCCCCGCCGGTGCTGGCGCCTGCGCCCACCCCGGCCGGCCGGCAGGTGCAGGTCGAACCCCTTGGAGCGCGCGAGCGTTCGACCTAGCTTGTGGACCTGTCCCGGCCCGCGGCATTAAGGCGCGCCAACCGTTCCGGAGAGTTCTCGCATGAAGATGATCGTCGCGGTCATCAAGCCCAGCCGCCTCGATGCGGTGCTCGAAGCCGTGACCGAGGCGGGGGCCTCCGGCCTGACCGTCACCGAGGTTCGCGGCTACGGCCGCCAGCGCGGCAAGACGGAGGTCTATCGGGGCGCCGAGTACGAGGTGAAGCTGCTGCCGAAGGTGAAGCTGGAGATCGCCGTGCCCGACGACATCGCCGACCGGGTGGTCGAGGCCGTGGCCAAGACCGCCAACACCGGCAAGATCGGCGACGGCAAGGTGTTCGTGCTGGACCTCGAGCAGGCGCTGCGCATCCGCACCGGCGACCGCGACGCGGCCGCCATCGCCGGCTGACGGCGCCTCAGGTCAGGAGAACAGGTCGGCCTTCGGGCTCTTGGCCGGCGCCGGGTCGGGCCGCCGCCGGCTGAGCAGGAACAGCGCCTGCTCCGAGCGCCAGTTCTCCAGCGGCCGCAAGGGATCGATCGGCCGCGCCGGCTTGCCCTGCACGAAGGCCGAGCAGGCGTCGATGCGCAGGTCGAGATCCTCGCACAGGTCGGTGAAGTCCCGCAGCGTGCACAGGTGGATGTTCGGGGTCGAGTACCACGGCTCCGGCAGCGCGCCGGTTTCCGGCATCCGCCCGGCGGTCAGCAGCGCCCACCGCACCCGCCAGTGGCCGAAGTTCGGCACCGAGACCACCGCCTGGTCCGCGATCCGGAGCAGCTCGGCCAGCACGTGCCGGGGCTCGCGCATCTGCTGCAGGGTCTTCGACAGGATGGCGTAGTCGAAGGCCCGCGTGGGGAAGTGGTCGAGGTCGCGGTCGCCGTCGCCCTGGACCACCGCCAGACCCTTCTTCAGGCAGGCGGCGACGCCCGCCTGGCTGATCTCGAGGCCCTGGCCGTCGACGCCCTTCTCCTTGGCCAGCAGCTCCAGCAGCTCGCCTTCGCCGCAGCCGATGTCGAGCACGCGCGAGCCGGGGCGTACGAGCCGCAAGATCTCGCGGAAGTCCTCGCGAAGGACGCTCACGTCAGGCCCCGCGCCTCCGCCTGGGCGTTGAGGAAGCCGCGCAGGCTCGCGTCGAGCTGCGGCTCGTCGAGGAAGAAGGCGTCGTGGCCCTTGTCGGTCTCGATCTCGGCGAAGCTGGCCCGGCAGCCGGCGGCGTTCAGCGCGCGCACGACGTCGCGGCTCTCGGCGGTGGGGTAGAGCCAGTCGGAGGAGAAGGAGAGGACGCAGAACTTCACGTGCCTGGCTCGTTCGAAAGCCCGGGCCAGCTGGCCGTCGACGTCGGCTGCGAGGTCGAAATAGTCCAAGGCCCGGGTGATGTAGAGATAGGAGTTGGCGTCGAATCTATCCACGAACGCCGCCCCCTGGTGGCGCAGGTAGCTTTCCACCTGGAAGTCGGCGTCGAAACCCCAGGACAGCCCGTCGCGCTGCAACTCGCGGCCGAACTTGCGCTGCAGGGCCGCCTCCGAGAGGTAGGTGATGTGCGCGGCCATGCGGGCCACCGCCAGCCCCTTTTCGGGCCGCACCCCGTGCGAGAGATAGTCGCCGCCGCGCCAGTCGGGGTCGGCCATGATCGCCTGGCGCCCGACCTCGTGGAAGGCGATGTTCTGGGCCGAGTGGCGGGCCGCCGCGGCGATGCACACCGCCGAAAACAGCTTTTCCGGATAGTCGGCCGCCCAGCGCAGCACCTGCATGCCGCCCATCGAGCCGCCGATGACGCAGAACAGCGTCTCGATTCCCAAATGGTCGATCAGCATCGCCTGCGCCCGCACCATGTCGCGGATGGTGACGACGGGGAAGTCGACGCCATAGGGCTTGCCGGTCGTCGGATTGATCGACGCCGGGCCGGTCGTGCCCATGCAGCCGCCGACGACATTCGAGCAGATCAGGAAATAGCGGTCGGTGTCGAAAGGCTTGCCGGGTCCCACCATGGCTTCCCACCAGCCGGGCTTGCCGG
>JAQVDF010000406.1 GCA_028698405.1 Phenylobacterium sp.
TCCGAACACGGCGTCCTCGATTTCGCCGGCGGCACCGTGGTGCACATCAACGCCGGTGTCGCGGGTCTGGTCTGCGCCCTCGTGCTGGGCCGCCGTCGCGGCTACGGAACCGAGAACATGGCCCCCCACAACCTGGTGCTGACCATGATCGGCGCCAGCCTGCTGTGGGTCGGCTGGTTCGGCTTCAACGCCGGCTCGGCGGTGGGCGCCAACGCCCTGGCGGCCGTGGCCATGCTGAACACTCAAGTGGCGACCGCCGCGGCGGGCCTGACCTGGATGTTCATCGAGTGGTTCGAGCGCAAGAAGCCCGGCATGCTGGGCCTGGCCTCGGGCGCAGTGGCGGGTCTCGTCGCCATCACCCCGGCGGCCGGCTTCGTCGACCCGCAAGGCGCGCTGATCATCGGCATCGCCGGCGGCGCGGCGGCCTACTTCGGCGCGGTCTGGCTGAAGCGCATGCTCAAGTACGACGACAGCCTGGACGTGTTCGGCGTCCACGGGATCGCGGGCATCGTCGGCGCCGTCCTGACCGGGGCTTTGGTCAGCGCCACGGTGGCCGGCGAGGAAACCGCCGCCGGCGCCAGCGTCGTCGCCCAGTTCCTCGGCATCCTCGGCACCATCGCCTGGTGCGCGGTGGCCACCTTCGGGATCCTCATGATCTGCAAGTTCACCACCGGACTGCGGATCTCCGAAGAAGGCGAAGTCGAGGGCCTGGACATCGCCTCCCACGGAGAGACCCTGCACGAGCACTAAGCCCGGCAGGCGGGGTGACGGAGGGCGCGGAGACGAAGGTCTCCGCGCCCTTCTACTTTTGCGGAAAGTTCTAGAGCTGCGGGGCGCCCAGGCGGGTGCGGCGCACCCACCAGTCGGGCCGCACGGCCTCGATCCGCTCGGCGAGGGTTTCGGCCTCGTAGTCGCTGGCGCAGAGCGCGAAGCAGGCGCCGCCCGAGCCGCTCACCCGGGCCAGCAGCGTTTCCGGCTCGCCGCGCAGGAAGTCGAGCGCGTCGCCGACCTCGGGAGCCACGTCGATCGCCGCCGGCTCGAGGTCGTTGCGCATGAGGGAGAGCAGCCCGGCGACTTCGGCGGCGCTCTCCAGCGCCTCGGGCAGAGGCGGCCGCTCGACCTCGCCCCACCCCTTCAACTCGTCGAGGCGGGCGTAGACGTGGCCGGTGTGGACCGGCACAGCGGGATGGACCAGCACCGCGTTCAGCGGCGGGATCTGCGGCGCGGGCGAGAGGCGCTCTCCCCTGCCCTCGGCGATGACGGGCCGGGCCCACAGGCACGCGGCGCCGTCCGCGCCGAGCCCGGCGGCCACCGCCTCCAGCTCGGCGTCGCTCAGGTCGACCGCCAGCGCCTGACGGAGCAGGCGCAGGACGGCGCCGGCGTCGCTCGAACCGCCGCCAAGGCCAGCGGCCACCGGCAAGACCTTCTCCAGCATCAGTCCGAAGGGAAGCTGCGGCCCCCTGGCCCTGGCCAGCAGCGCGCGGGCGGCGCGCAGTACGAGGTTGTCCTTATCGCCGGCCAGCGCCCGGGCGAACGGCCCGGTAAGCTTCACCTCCAGGGCGTCGGCGTCGAAGGCGCTCACCCTGTCGCCGAGGTCGGCGAACACCATCCAGCTGCAGATCGGATGAAATCCGTCCGGCTGGGGCGGCCCCACGTGCAGGAACAGGTTGACCTTGGCCGGCGCCAGGGTTTCGGCCGACATCTTCGCGCCCCCGTCCCGCTAGGGTTGGGCGACCTGCGGCGCGGGCGCCGGGCCGTCGGGCCCCAGGCCCGAGGCGAGCTTGGCTTCGGCGTCGGCCTTGATGCGCTCGTCCGGATCCAGGGTCAGCACTCGCCGCCACTGGAACATCGCCTCGTCCCTGCGGCCGACGCGCCAGTAGGCGTCGCCCAGGTGGTTGTTGATCTCCGGATCGCCGGCCTCGAGCTCGACGGCCCGCTCCAGCGTCTCGACGGCCTTCTTGTAGTCTCCAAGCCGGTAGTGGGCCCAGCCGAGGGAATCCACCATGGCCCCGGATTTCGGATTGGTCGCGACGGCCTTCTCGACCATGGCCAGAGCCTCGGCCAGGCGCTCGCCGCGGTCGATCCAGGAATAGCCCAGATAGTTGAGCAGCTCCGGATCGTCGGGTTCGAGCTTCAGCGCGGCCAGCAGATCGGCTTCGGCCTTCGGCCAGTCCTTCATCCGCTCGTAGGAAACCCCGCGGGCGTAGAGCAGGCGCCAGTCGTCGGGCTTCTCGGCGATCAGCGCGCTGAGAATCTCGACGGCCTCCGCGTGCCGGTCGTTGGCGCGCAACAGGTCGGCCAGGGTGAGCCTCGCGGTCTCGTCGCCGGAGAGGGCCGCGGCCTGGGCCACACGCAGCGCCGTTTCCGGATCTCCGTCCTGCTGGTGGCTCCAGGCGAGCTTGCTCTGCGCCGCCGCATAGGCGGCCGAGCCCGGCTTCGGACGTTGGTAGGCGGCGCGCGCACCCTCGGCGTCGCCGGCCCCGGACAGCACGTCGCCGACCAGCAGCCAGGCCTCGTCGCGCTCCGGATCGAGGTGCAGCACCATCCGCAGGTAGACCAGCGCGAGCTGCTCCTGCTTCTGAGCCAGCATGCCGGCTGCCGGGGCCAGCAACGCCTCGGCGGCGCCCTGCTTCAGCGTCGGCGCCTTGGGCGCGGCCTTGCCGGCCGCGGCGCGGGCCCTGGCCTGCCGCACTCCGGTCGCGTCGGGCTGTTCGGCCAGCGCCTTGTCGTAGAGCGCCACCGCCTCGTCCCGCCGGCCACGCCGCTCCAGAAACTCGCCGTGGGCCAGCAGGATCATCTCGCCCGGGAAGGCGCCTTCGGTCAGCGCCTTGTAGGCGGCGTCCGCCTCCTCATAGCGACGGGAGCGCTCAAACAGGCGCG
>JAQVDF010000014.1 GCA_028698405.1 Phenylobacterium sp.
GCCCCTCGAAGACCATCGAGACCTGCTTGCGGGTGGCGGGCGCCGCGGTCTCTGGGCGGCCGGAGTCGAAGGGCGGCGCCGGCGCGTATTCCAGGGTGAGCTGGATGGCCCGGGCGGTCTCCTCGCCGGCCAGTTCGGCGGCCAACACCAGGGCGAAGTCGATGCCGGCGGTGACGCCGCCGCCAGTGATGACGTTTCCGTCGCGCACCACCCGGCCCTCGTCGACGATCGCGCCGAACGGTTCCAGGAGCTCGCGCCAGGCCCAGTGGCAGGCCGCCCGCTTGCCGCGCAGCCGACCGGTGGCGGCCAGGATCAGCGAGCCGGTGCAGACGCTGGTCAGGTATCTGGCGCCGGCCGCCAGCCGCCGCACCTCGCCCATGTAGGCCTCGTCGAGCATGGCCGTAGTCGTGCCGAGGCCGCCCGGCACGCAGAGCACGTCCGCACGCTCCACCTTGGCGAGGTCGGCCAGGGCGCCGAACGTCAGCCCGTCGGCGACGATGTCCTGACCGCCCATCGAGGCGACCACGACCTGCACGCCCGGCAGCCGACAGAGCACCTGGTGCGGGCCCGTGAAGTCGAGGTGGGTGACGCCCGGATAGAGCGGGATGACGATCTGAGTGGTCTCGGCCATGGATCGGGCTCCTCGTCAGGCGCAGGCGGAGTTGGTCGACCGCACGCGCGTGGTGGAAGGCGGATAGCGGGTCAGAAGATGAGCCGGGCGGATCGGCCGCGCGACGAGCCCCCCGCCGCAGTTCGGGCAAACGCCGGCCAGGCGCGTGTCGGCGCAGTCGGCGCAGTAGGTGCATTCGAAGCTGCAGATGCGGGCGTCCCGGCTCTCCGGCGGCAGGTCGCGGCCGCAGCATTCGCAGTTGGGTCGAAGCTCGAGCATCTCTGGCTCCCCGTTTGACGGCTGAACCTCGCAGGCCTAGCCTGCGACCGAAATGACAATCTTCCATCGTTTCTTGTCATGCGCCGCCGTATCGCCGTCCTGATCTTTCCGGACTTCCAGCTGCTCGATGCAGCCGGGCCGATCGCCGCCTTCGAGATCGCTGACCGGCTGGCGGGCGAGGCCTACGATATCTCGGTGATCGCCCTGGAGCCGGGGCTGGTGGGCAGCTCCGCGGGCGCGACCATGCACGCTCAGGCGCCCGACGGGCGGCTGCTCGACACCCTGCTGGTGGCCGGCGGCAACGGTACGCGCGAGACGGTGCGCTGCGAGCGCACCAAGGCCCTGATCCAGTCGGCCGCGGCCCGCGCCAGGCGTGTGGCCAGCGTCTGCTCGGGCGCCTTCCTGCTGGCCGAGGCGGGGCTGCTGGAGGGACGGCGGGCGACCACCCACTGGCAGCGTTGCCCCGACTTCGCCCGCCACTACCCTCAGGTGCGGCTGGAGCCGGACCGGATCTTCGTTCGCGACGGGCCGATCTGGACCTCGGCCGGCATCACCGCCGGCATCGACCTGGCCTTGGCGCTGATCGAGGAGGACCTGGGCTCGGAAATCGCCCGTCAGACGGCCCAGCAGCTCGTCGTCTACCACCGCCGGCCGGGCGGCCAGTCGCAGTTTTCGGCCCTCGTCGAGATGGGCGGGCAGAGCGGCCGCTTCGCCGAGCTGCTGGCCTGGATGCGCGACAACCTCGCCCGGCGGATCACCGTCGAGGCGATGGCCGAGGTGGCGGCCATGAGCCCGCGCCACTTCGCCCGGGCCTTCCAGGCCGAGACCGGCATGACCCCGGCCAAGGCGCTGGAACGCCTGCGCCTGGAGGTCGCGCGCGAGCGGGTCGAGGGCTCGGCCGAGCCGATCGAGCAGGTGGCCGCCGCCGCCGGCTTCGGAGATCCCGAGCGGATGCGCCGGGCCTTCCTGCGCGCGTTCGGCCAACCGCCGCAGGCGCTGCGGCGGTCGGCGCGGGCGGCTTGAGCGCCCTGCCTTAGGAGGCGGTCGCCTTCACCGTGTCGGCGGCCGGCACGGCATGGGCCTCGGCGGGCGTGACCTGGGGCGATCCGCTCTGCGTCGGCGCGGCGTGGCCCGGTGCCTTGTCGGCAGGCTTGGCCGGCGCGATCTCGAGCACCGGCGTCGCGCCTTCCGCCAGCGGCGCCGACGTCAGCTTGACGTCCGAGGCGGCGGCTTCGACGGCGGTGGCTTCCTGCGAGCGGTCGAGACGGGCGTAGACGGTTTCCGGCTCGTCCGCCTTGGGGGCGGCCTGGGATCCGCCGCCGCGGCCCAGCCGGTAGAAGACGTGCAGCCCCACCTGCGTAACCCGGGACAGCTGCGGACCCCAGTTGGGCCGCACGTAGGTGGTGTGGAAGTGCGTCGCCGAGCCGACCTCGGCCATCACCACGCCGGACAGGGCGCGGCTGGCGATCTGACGCGCCTCACGCCAGGCGTTGCTCTCGCGGCGGGCCTTCATGGCCCCGTTGCAGGCGAAGCTGAACTGGCAGCCCTTGCGCCGGTGAGAGCCCTGGAAGACGACGCCGCAGACCGAGTTCGGGAACGCCGGGTGGCGGACGCGGTTGAGCACGACCTGGGCCACGGCGGCCTGGCCGGCCTTGGTCTCGCCGCGGGCCTCGAAATAGACGGCTTGGGTCAGGCACTCGAGGTCGCTCTCGCCGGCGGCATGGAACGGCTTGGCCGGGGCGACCTTGCGGCTCACGGTCTGCACCGCGGGCTGGACCATCGCCTGGGCCGCCACCGGCGGCGGCGGCAGATTGACGGAAACCTTTTCGGCCCCGCCGGCGCTGTAGGTGAGGCTGGCGCCCTCGGCGGGCAGCGGGCCACGCAGCGACAGCTGCTCGGCGCCGGCGAGAACCGGCTGCGTTTCGACCTCGCGGATCAGGCCGCCGGCCAGAAATGCGGCGCCGACGCAGGCGCCTACGCCCACACCAGCCACGGCGGCGCTGAAGAACGCACGTCCTTCGACGCGCGTCTTAATCTTAGAAAGCAAAATCTATAGTCCTATGCGGCGAGGGCCTACGCGCCCCCCAACTTTCGTGCCGGCGAAGGCCCCTGCTCTTGCTGGCGGCGTCCGCCGACGGGCCTCGTCCCGATCAAATCCAGGGACGAGTATCGTCGCAGTAGTGGCCGCGCTTATGCGGTAAGACTTACAAAAGCGCAACCCGAAAGATCAACGCAGGGTTAACGCGTCGCACCCCAAGGGCGCGGCGTTGCCTGCCAAATACCTCGGGAACCTTGGAAATTTCAGGCCGTTAAGCCGCGGCATCCAACGGAGACCGACCATGCGCATCCCCCTCGTCCTCGCCGCGGCGGGCCTGGCCCTGACCCTCGCCGCCTGCGACCACAACACCGAGCAGAGGGCCGCCACGGGCGCCGTCGCCGGCGCGGTGGTCGGCGGGCCGGTCGGCGCCGCGGCGGGCGCGGCCGTGGGCACGGCCGTCAGCAAGGCGGAAGGCGAATAGCCCCGCCGCCCGCTCGGCGTTAGTCAATTCGGATCATGCGGCGTTAGCCGTGTTCCCTGTATGCCGCCCATCGGGAGCTGTTCAGGGGGACGGGAAATGCGGCACATGCTGCTGGCCCTCGTCGTGCTCGCCATCGTGATCTTCATGGCGGCGAGCGGCGGGGCGTGACCGATCGGGGCGCAGGACGCTAGGGCGCGAAGCTCGAGCGGATCTTGACGCCCCAGTGGCCGTTCTCGAGCGTCACCACATAGACGCTGTCGAAGCCGCCGATCACCGAGCCGTCCTTGCGGTAGCGGGTGAAGCGGGTGTCGATGTGCACCTTGTCGGCCCCGGCGTGGATCACTTCGCGCCGCTCCCAGGCCGAATGGTCCCACTCGGCCAGCGGGCCGCGGTCGAACATCTCCGGCTTGTGATAGCCCGGCTCGATGATCACCAGCTTGCCGGAGGCGAGCCGGACGCTCGGGAAGTTGAAGGTGGCCTCGAAGGCCTTCACGTCGCGTGCGTTGAACGCGGCCATGAAGTCGTCGAGGCAGGCCATGGCGGCGCCGACGGAGTCGGGATGCTGGCTCATGGCCTCCAGTTAAGCGCGGCCGGCGCGGCTGCGCCATAGCCTCCGCGGCGCCTACCCCTTCGGATTGTGCCGGGCGACGAAGGCGGCGTAGCTGTCGATGTAGAGGTCGGGAATGAAGCCGGCCATCATCGCCGTCAGGTGGCCCTTGCCGGGCAGCACGACGTTGGTGAAGTCCTTTACCTCGCGCGCCAGCCGGTGGGTGCGAGCGTTGGGCCGGTCGTACTCGCCGTTGATGGCCATCACCGGAAAGTCGATCCTGCTCAGGTCGACGCCCAGCAGCTGGGCCTGGAAGCGGCCGGCCATGTCCTCCATCGCCTTGGCGCCCTTCTCGCCGACCACCTTGGAGAGGCCTTCCCGCAGCTTCTCGAAGTGGTTGCCGACCTCCTCGCCCTTGGCGGCGCGGCGGGCGCGGACGATGGCCTCGGCCTTCTCCTGATCTGGGTCCTTGCCCTCGACGTCGGGGGGCACTTTGTCCTTCCAGGCCGCGGTCTCGGTGACGCCCGAGCCCTGGAAGCAGGCGGTGATGAACCGCTCGGGAGCCTTGGCCAGCATCTGCAGCATCACCCCGCCGCCCATCGAGTAGCCGGCCACGTGCGCCTTCTGGATGCCCATCTGGTCCATGAACTCGAGCACGTCCTGGGCCATGTGCAGGTGGCCGTGGCGCGTGCCGCCCGACAGGCCGTGGCCGCGCATGTCGATCGCATAGACCTTGTTGGCCTGCGCCAGGCGCGGGGCGATGCCGTTGGAGAACCAGTTGCCGATGGCGCTGCCGCGCGCCCCGTGGATCAGGATCACCGGCACGCCCTCGCCGGCGTAGACGTAGTGCAGCCGGGTTCCGTCCCGGCCCGTGAAATACCCCTCCGGCCACCGGCCCGGCGCTGAATCGGCCATGTTCGAAATGCTCGCGTGGAATGTGACGCCCGCCGGGAAATGAGTCTGGCGGTCGAGAAAGTATACACCAGCGCCGCCCCCACCGTTCGTTTCGGCAGATTAGCCCCCCCTTGTGGGAGGAGGTGGCCCGCAGAGCGGGTCGGAGGAGGGGTGGCGCAGGCTCTCCGCTCGTGGATCCAGAAGCCGAAGACGCCGAGCGGCCCCTCTCTCGACGACCTTCGGGTGCCACCCTCTCCCACAGGGGGAGCGGGGATCAGGACAAGGCCGCCCCTCATCACTCATCCCGGCCGGTACCGAATGAGCGGGAGTCTTGGGATCACGTCCCCGTCGGGTTCCGCGGGTCGAGGGGCAGGCCGTGGGCCTGGCGGTGCTTGAGGAGGCGGAGCCAGCCGTGGAGGCCTTCGCAGTCGAGGCCATGCATCATCAGGCGGTAGCCGGCCTGCAGGGTCGAGAGCGGCACCAGCGGATGCCCGTTCTTCATGAAGGCGAGGTGGTAGTCGCTGCCGAGAATCTTGGCGATGTAGATGGCCACCGTCTCGTCCAGCTGCAGCGAGTTGGAGGCGCGGATGAAGTCGCTCCTGGGCAGGCAGAGGGCGTAGAGCGGGGTGTAGACCTCGATGGCGGTCTGCACGTCGACGAAGTTCAGCGGCCCTTTCGGCAGCGGGCCGAGCTCGAACGGCTCGTCGGAGATCATCGAGAAGTCCGGCCGCTCCACCGGCTCCAGGTCCCGCCCCTGCGCCCGCATGGAGGCGTTGAGCTGGATGATGAAGTTGAACACGTTGAGGTCGTGCTGGAGGAAGACGTTGTCCTCCAGCTCCTTCAGCGTGCGGGGCCTCAGCGGCACGGTCTCCACCTCCACCGGGCCGGCGTTGGCCTTGATGAAGGTCAGCAGTTCGGTGCCGATGTGGAAGTGCCGCAGGATCAGGGTGTTGGCCTCCGGCGTGCAGAAGGTGCGCAGGCCCCAGTGGATCAGCCGGTGCAGGAAGCCGTTGAGGTTCGGATGGTGCGGGCTGATGCCGCGCACGATCTTCACCAGGATGAAGAAGGCGAACACCGCCGGCCGGATGATGTTGAACATCCAGCGCCGCGACCACGAGCGGTTGCCCATCAGGAGCGCCGTCTTGGCCTCCGGCGCGATCGGCAGGCTCTGGTCGAGGTAGAGGGCGAGCCAGGGATCCGGGTCCTTCGGATCGTAGCGGGCGAGGTCGAAGGCGGCGCTCACGCGGCGATCTCCTCGATCTGCAGGGCGTAGAGCCGCCCCGTCACCCGGGCGGTCTTGACGATCCGCTCGGCGACGGCGGCGTCGGGCAGCACCAGGTCCAGCATCTTCTCGAACTCGCCGATGTGCTCGGCGTCGTTCTCCCCGTGGTAGAGCAGGAAGCGCACCGCCTCGTCCGGCAGCGACAGCCGCTGCTGCACCAGACGGCCCCACTCGGCGGCCTTGATCGAGCCCAGCCCCTCGATGATCCACATCGCGCCCAGCAGGCCGAAGGGGTTGGGCCGCGAGGCCTCGTGGAACATCCAGGCCGACAGCGCCTCCGAGCCGATGTTCTTCTCCGCCTGCCGGATCTCGGCCAGCGCACCGCCGGTCGCGACGTAGTCGGCCTCGAGCAAACGGAAGTCGCGGTGCTCGGTCACCGCGTGGCGCATCAGCAGCGAGCGCAGCTCCAGGTGCTCCTCGTCAATGTTGGAGGCCGCCCGGCTCATCCACAGCGCCCCGTCCTTCACCTGCTGGCGCAGGGCGACCAGGAAGGCGCGGTAGTCGGCCACCTCGAACCGGCCGCGGGTCAGCTTGCGGATCAGCGGCGTCTGCTCCAGCCGCCCCTCGAACTCGGTGAAGGCGACGGTGAGCCGCCGCAGTACGTCGGCGACGGCGCTCATCCCACCGCCTCCAGCAGCATGAAGCCGACGAAGGCGCGGCCGCTTTCGGGGACGACGCAGAGGATCTTCTCGCCCGCCTTCAGCCGCCCGGACTTCAGGAAGCCGTCGAGCATCACCCAGATCGACGCCGAGCCGATGTTGCCGACGCTGGCCAGGTTGGAGAACCACTTCTCCTCGGGGATCATCCCGGCGGTCTTCTCGAGCAGGGCGACGATCTCCTCGCGCAGCGACCTGGCCGAGTAGTGGCACAGCAGGTGGTCGATGCGGGCCGGGTCGATCCGCCCCTCGTCCACCTTCTGCAGATAGACCCCGACCCAGGCGCGGATCACCCGCTTGAGCAGTTCGAAGTCCTGCAGCAGGGCCACGGCGCCGGCCGCGTGGGCGGCGACGGGGCCGGCGTGGCTCCAGGTGGCCATCGGGTCGGCGCGGCCCTCGGTCGGCGCGCCCGCCCACATGCAGGGATCGAATCGGCCGGCCAGCGAGACCAGGTCGATGAATTCCACACGCAGCGACAGCCCGTCCGGCCGCGGCGCCGGCTCCATCACCACCGCGCCGGCCCCGTCCGAGAGAGTGAAGCGCAGGAAGTCGGCCTCGCTGCGCAGCCGGCCCTTGGCGTCGACCAGCGCCGTGCCCTCGTAGAAGGCCGGCCGGAACCAGCGGGAGGAGAACTCCCCGGCGCAGGCCGCCGCGGCGCGGTGCTCGCCGGCGCGCACCGACAGCCAGGCCGCCTTGGCCGCCATCAGCGAGGAGCCGCACACCGACTGGAAGCTGGCGATCTCGATGGGCCCGCAGCCGAGCTCGCCGTGCACCGCCGCGGCGTGGCCGGGGACCAGCCAGTCGCCCTGGGTGGTGGCCGCGGCCAGGAAGCTCAGCGCCTCCAGGCCCAGGCCCGCATCCTCAACCGCGGCCCGGACCGCGCCGGCGCACATGCCGGCGTTGGAGTGGGTGGGGGTCCCGTCCGGCGTCAGGGCGTAGTGGCGCGTCTCCACGCCGTTCCAGCGCAGCGCCTTGCGCCCGAACAGGCTGGCCCGCCCGCCGACCAAGCCCAGATAGGCCTCCATCTCGGCGCTCGGCACCGGCGGCCCCGGCAGGAAGCTGCCCGCCCCGGTGATGTAGGCCTCAGATAACCCCGACATGCGATTTGTTTACGCCGCCCCGCGCCGCGCCGCTATGGGCCTTCCCGCCCCACGGAGGCGAGGAATGACCCCTCGCCTGCTGCCACCATCCTGTCAGCAGGGCCCCGCCCGGGAGTAGCCGTGGGGCCGTCGAGCGCCTACCTTTCGCCGATGCCCCGCGTACGCAGCCAGGACAAGGCCAAGGCCGCTCCGCCCTCGGGCGTGGCCGACATGAGCGCCGCCTTCGACTACGACGAAAACACCATGCCGATGCTGTGGAAGCCGCACCGGCCCGCCCGCCCGGAGAAGTCCGAGGGCGGCATCAGGTTCAAGCTGGTCAGCGACTACCAGCCGGCCGGCGACCAGCCGCAGGCGATCAGCGAGCTGGTGGCGGGCCTGGAGAGCCGCGAGCACGACCAGGTGCTGCTCGGCGTCACAGGCTCGGGCAAGACCTTCACCATGGCCAAGGTGATCGAGGCCACCCAGCGTCCGGCGCTGATCCTGGCCCCCAACAAGACGCTCGCCGCCCAGCTCTACTCCGAGTTCAAGAGCTTCTTCCCGGAGAACGCGGTCGAGTTCTTCGTCTCCTACTACGACTACTACCAGCCCGAGGCCTACGTGCCGCGGACCGACACCTACATCGAGAAGGACTCCTCGATTAACGAGCAGATCGACCGCATGCGCCACTCGGCCACCCGGGCGATCCTGGAGCGCGACGACGTCATCGTCGTGGCCTCGGTCTCGTGCATCTACGGCATCGGCTCGGTCGAGACCTACTCGGCCATGACCTTCTCCATCCAGCCCGGCCAGCGGATCGACGAGAAGAAGCTGATGGGGGACCTCGTCGCCCTCCAGTACAGGCGCAACGACCAGGCCTTCGAGCGCGGCGCCTTCCGGCGCAGAGGCGACACCATCGAGATCTTCCCGGCCCACTTCGAGGACCGCGCCTGGCGCATCAGCCTGTTCGGCGACGAGGTGGAGGCGATCACCGAGTTCGACCCGCTGACCGGCAAGAAGACCGCCGACCTGAAGGGCGTGAAGGTCTACGCCAACAGCCACTACGTGACCCCGCGGCCGACGCTCCGCCAGGCCATCGACCAGATCAAGGTGGAGCTGAAGGAGCGGCTCGACTGGCTGGTCGCCAACGGCAAGCTGCTGGAGGCCCAGCGGCTGGAGCAGCGCACCACCTTCGACCTGGAGATGATCGAGGCCACCGGCTCCTGCGCCGGCATCGAGAACTACTCGCGCTACCTCACCGGCCGTCGGCCGGGCGAGCCGCCGCCCACCTTCTTCGAATACATCCCCGACAACGCCCTGCTGTTCGTCGACGAGAGCCACCAGACCATCCCGCAGATCGGGGCCATGTACCGGGGCGACTACCGCCGCAAGTGGACGCTGGCCGAGTACGGCTTCCGGCTGCCCAGCTGAATCGACAACCGGCCGCTGAAGTTCGAGGAGTGGGACGCCATGCGCCCGGACTCCGTGCACGTCTCGGCCACGCCGGGCCCGTGGGAGATGGAGCGGGCCGGCGGCGTCTTCGTCGAGCAGGTGATCCGCCCCACCGGCCTGATCGACCCGCCGGTGGAGGTGCGCCCGGTCTCCAAGGACGGCTTCAGCCAGGTCGACGACGTTATCGACCAGGTGCGGCAGACGAGCGCCCGCGGCTACCGCAGCCTGATCACCGTCCTCACCAAGAAGATGGCCGAGGACCTGACCGAGTTCATGCACGAGCAGGGCCTGCGGGTCCGCTACATGCACTCCGACGTGGACACCCTGGAGCGGATCGAGATCATCCGCGACCTGCGGCTCGGCGCCTTCGACATCCTGGTCGGCATCAACCTGCTGCGCGAGGGCCTGGACATCCCCGAGTGCGGCCTGGTGGCCATTCTCGACGCCGACAAGGAGGGCTTCCTGCGCTCCGAGACCTCCCTCATCCAGACCATCGGCCGCGCGGCCCGGAACGTCGAAGGCAAGGTCATCCTCTACGCCGACAGCGTCACCGGCTCGATGGAGCGGGCGATGGCCGAGACCGCCCGCCGGCGCGAGAAGCAGGAGGCCTACAACCTGGAGCACGGCATCACGCCCGAGAGCGTGAAGAGCCAGATCAAGGAGATCCTCGCCTCCCCGTACGAGAAGGATCGTGTGCTGATCCCGGCCGGCGTCGCCGAGGACGGCGCCAAGCCCTTCATGGGCGACAACTTCAAGGCCACCCTGCGCGACCTCGAAGCCAAGATGCGCCAGGCCGCCGCCGACCTCGAGTTCGAGACCGCCGCCCGCCTGCGCGACGAGATCAAGCGCCTGAAGCTCATGGACCTGGAATTCGCCGCGGACGTGCTGACAGCGGAGGGGGAGAGCGCCGACCGCGAGGGGGTGAAGCGGGTGCGCCGCGAAGCGCGGGCGGAGGCGGCGGAGAGGTTCAGGAAGGGGCGGAGGTAGGACCTAAACCCTTTGGCGATGCGCCTGTGAGAGCTTGCCGCCTGATCAGGGCGACGAGGCGCACGGGTGCAGGGCGACGACGACCGACCATTCCATCTCGGCTTCGAGGAAGCGCCGAGGCACTTCGAAAGTGCGTCGCAGAAGGCGCGCGTCTGGACCGAGAGCTGGGTAGAGAGGTACCTGTTCTGTCCGAATTGCGGGACAGCGCCGGTCATCAAGCTGGCGAACAACAATCGCGCCGCCGACTTCGCGTGCGCCGCCTGCGCCGAAGAATTCGAGCTCAAGAGCCAGAAAGGCCGATTCAGTCGCAAGGTGATAGACGGCGCCTATGAGCCGCTGGCCGCAAAGCTGGCGGCGCGCACCAATCCCAACTTCATCCTCTTGAACTATGACCCGCGGCTGCTCGCGGTCACCAACGTACTGCTCGTCCCACGGCACTTCTTCACGCCGGCGCTGATCGAGAAGCGCAAACCGCTGGCGCCGACCGCTCGGCGCGCCGGTTGGGTGGGCTGCAATATCCTAATCGACAAGCTTCCGACGGCCGGAAGGATCGTGCTCGTAGATCAGGGCAAGGTCCGCGCCCGCAGCGAGGTGCTGGCGGCCTGGAGCAGCACCCTGTTCCTTCGGGACCTGTCACTCAACGCCCGCGGCTGGCTCATGGACGTCATGGACGTGGTGGAAGCCTTCGGCGGACGAGAGTTCACGCTGGCCGAAGCGTATGGCTTCGAGGGTCGGCTTAGCCGCCTCTATCCCGGCAACCGCAACGTCCGCGCCAAGATCCGGCAACAACTGCAGGTTCTCCGCGACCAGGGGCTCTTGGAGTTCCTGGGAGAAGGCCGCTATCGGGCCACGGCCGCGACCGCCTCTTAAGCCTCCCAGCCCGCTTTCAACGCACAGAAAACGGATCTAGAACAGCACCTTATGCACTCGGGGATCAGTCATGGCGACGTTCAAGGTGTTGTGCCGCGTGGACGCTTTTGCAGACTACGTTGCGACCGTCAGAGCCCGCACGCCGGAGGAAGCCGCTCAACTCGCGCACGACAACGCTGCGAAATATCGGTGGAGACCTGAGGGCACGCAGGAGTTCGATGCGCGGCTCTACGTGACCCTTGATCCCGACGGTTGCGAAATCGGTGAAACACAGTGCGGGGACTTCTGCTGAGGTGGCCGCCGCGCGCTACCCTCGCCCCGACCCCGCGAACTGCGCCTGCAACGCCTCGAAGCCTGCCGGCACGGGCGCGGAGTTGAGCCCACTGGTCCTCGGTCGGTCGCCGGTTGATGACCTGGCGTTCGGGCCAGCCGGCTTTCGACACGAAGAAAGAAGACCACGAAGGTCCGAAGACGCCGGGCGCCGCCGAGCCCGCGCGATGCCTACGGCGCCGAACAGGACGGGATGACTCGGCCCCTTGGTGACCTTCGTGGTCTTTGTGGTCTTGGTGCTCATCGATCAGCCGCCGGACGCTCCCTCGGCCAGCGGCCAAGGCGAGGACAAGGCCCGCACCGCCGCGAGGTGTGTTAACCTTTTGCCGACGAGGCGGAAGGAGGCCCCCTTTGGGCGCGGCGCGCGGCCCGGTTCCGGTGTGGTGGTGGATCGCCCTTCTGGCGATGCTGGCCGGCCTGCTGTGGCCGTCGCTCGGCGCCCAAGGCCAGACTGCGGCGCCTGAGCCCCGGCCCGGCCCTGTCGTGGTCCTCGATATCGACGGGGCCATCGGGCCGGCGACCACGGAGTATGTCCGCGACGGCCTGGCCGAGGCCAAGGCCCGCAACGCCCGCCTGCTGGTGATCCGCATGGACACGCCCGGCGGCCTCGACAGCGCCACGCGCGACATCATCGCCGAGATCCTGGCCTCGCCGGCGCCGGTGGCGACCTTCGTCGCGCCGGCCGGGGCGCGGGCGGCGAGCGCGGGGACCTACATCCTCTACGCCAGCCCCCTGGCGGCGATGGCGCCGGGCACCCACCTGGGCGCGGCGACGCCGGTGAGCATGGGCGGCGGCTCCACGCCCCTGCCCGACGGCGAC
>JAQVDF010000407.1 GCA_028698405.1 Phenylobacterium sp.
CGGTGGGCCCGCTCCTGGAGGCGCGCAAGGGCGCCGGCTTCGGGAGGCGCTGCCACTCGGACCTGCACCTGGGCAACATCCTGCTGGAGGCCGGCCGGCCGGTGCTGTTCGACTGCATCGAGTTCAGCGACACCCTCTCGGACATCGACGTCCAGTACGACATCGCCTTCCTGCTGATGGATCTGGCCTTCCGCGGCCGGGCGGAGGCAGGGCGGACGCTCGCCGCCTGGCTGGACGAGTCGGCCCGCAGCTTCGGGCCGCAGGTGTTCGACGGGCTGGCCGCCCTGCCGCTGATGCAGTCGGCGCGCGCGGCGGTGCGCGCCCACGTGGCGGCGCACAGCGACAAGCCCGAGCAGGGCAGGGCCTACCTGGCCGCGGCCCTGTCCCATCTGTCGCCGCCGCCGCCGAGGCTGGTGGCGGTCGGGGGGCTCTCCGGCGCCGGCAAGAGCACCTTTGCGCGGGCCGCCGCGCCGCTGGTGGGCCCGTCGCCGGGGGCGGTGGTGGTGCGCACGGACGAGGTGCGCAAGCGCCTGGCCGGCGTGGGCGTGCTGGAACGGCTGCCGCAGGAAGCCTACGCCCCCGACTTCAGCGCGCAGGTCTACGCGGCGGCGTTCGACGCCGCTGGACGGATGCTGAAGGCCGGCTGGTCGGTGGTGCTGGACGCGACCTTCATCGACGAGGATCTGAGGCGACGCGCCGAGGCGCTGGCGGAATCGAACGGCGTCCCGTTCGAGGGCGTCTGGCTGACCGCGCCCGTCGAGGTGCTTGAGGCCAGAGTGCGCGAGCGCACGGCCGACGCATCGGACGCCACGGTGGAGGTCCTCGCCAGGCAGCGGGCGCGCGATCCGGGCCGGATCGACTGGTCGATCGTCGACGTCAGCGCCGGCGCTGCACCCGCAGCTCACTCATGGGCTTCCCGCAGCGGCCTTCACAGGGCTAACTGATCGGCGAAAACAATCATGGGCCGGCACGAGCGCGGGACGACACACGCGGCGCCGGGGGAGGAAACGATGCAGGGCTTGATGCAGGACTGGCCGCTGACGGTCGACAAGATCCTGGACCACGCGAAGAACTGGCACGGGAACGCCGAGATCGTCAGCCGGTCGGTCGAGGGGCCGATCGTGCGGACCACCTACGCCGAGGCGCACGGCCGGGCCAAACGGCTGTCGAACGCCCTCAAGGGCCTGGGCGTGCAACTGGGCGACCGGGTCGCCACCCTGGCCTGGAACACCGCCCGCCACCTCGAAGCCTGGTACGCCATCATGGGCATCGGCGCGGTGTGCCACACGCTGAACCCGCGGCTGTTCGCCGACCAGCTCACCTACATCATCAACCACGCGGAGGATAAGGTCCTGTTCACGGACCTGACCTTCCTGCCGATCCTGGCGCAGCTCCGCGACAAGCTGCCGACCGTCCGGCACTACGTGGTGATGACCGACCGGGAGGGGATGAAGGGCGTCGACCTTCCCGGCGCGCTCTGCTTCGAGGACCTGATCGAGCAGAACAGCCCCGACTGCGTCTGGGGCGGCTTCGACGAGAACACCGCCGCGGGCCTCTGCTACACCTCCGGCACGACGGGCAACCCCAAGGGGGTGCTCTACTCGCACCGCTCCAACTTCCTGCACACCCTGGTGACCATGGGCGTCGACGTGCTGGCCATCTCGGCCCGGGACGTGGTGCTGCCGGTGGTGCCGATGTTCCACGCCAACGCCTGGGGCATCGCCTTCTCGGCGCCCGCCGCCGGGGCCAAGCTGGTGATGCCGGGCCAGAAGCTGGAGGGCGCCTCGGTGCACGAACTGCTGGAGACGGAGGGCGTGACCTTCTCGGCCGCGGTGCCGACCGTCTGGCAGATGCTGCTGGCCCACCTGCGCGACACCAAGGGCAAGCTGACCACGCTCAAGCGGGTGGTGATCGGCGGCTCGGCGGTGCCCGAGGCGATCGTGCGCGGCTTCCGCGACGAGTTCGGCGTCGAGGTGACCCACGCCTGGGGCATGACCGAGACCAGCCCGCTCGGCACCCTGTCGACCCCCAACCGGGCGGTCGCGGACATGGACCCGGAGAGCCAGCTCCGCTTCCGCCTCAAGCAGGGCCGTCCGCCGGTCAGCGTCGAGCTGAAGCTGGTAGACGACGAGAACAAGCGCCTGCCGCACGACGGCGCCACCTTCGGCAAGCTGAAGGTGAAGGGGCCCTTCGTCGTGCGGGAGTACTACCACAGCGACGGCAGCGGGATCCTCGACGAGGAGGGCTTCTTCGACACCGGCGACGTCTCGACCATCGACGAGCACGGCTTCATGCAGATCACCGACCGCGCCAAGGACGTGATCAAGTCCGGCGGCGAGTGGATCAGCTCGATCGAGATCGAGAACCTGGCGACCGGCCATCCGAAGGCGGCGCTGGCCGCGGTGATCGGCGTCGCCCACCCCAAGTGGGACGAGCGGCCGCTGCTGCTGGTCAAGCTGAAGGACGGCGAGACCGCCACAAAGCAGGAGTTCATCGACTTCCTGGATGGCAAGATCGCCAAGTGGTGGATGCCGGACGACGTGGTGTTCGTCGACGAGATCCCGCTGGGGGCCACCGGCAAGATCGACAAGAAGCTGATCCGCCAGTCCTACGAGGGCTACGTCCTGTCGACGGCCCAGCCCGTCAAGGCCTGACGCGGTGGCCGCCGAAACGCTTCTCGGCGGGGTCCGGACCCGCCCGCAGCGCGGCGGTTCGACCTGTCGCCGCGTGAGGCGGGCGCTGAACCTCGCCATCGTGCTGGCGCTCGGGCCCTCGATCATGATGGCCGTCGCCGGCGCGGGCGTGGCGGTGGGGCTGATGGACTGGGCGAACGGCTTCGCGGCCTTCGCCGCCTGGG
>JAQVDF010000408.1 GCA_028698405.1 Phenylobacterium sp.
CGCGCAAGCAGACCGTGCAGCGCGAGGTGCTCGACCTCGGCGAGCTGATCTCGGAGTTCGAGGTGCTGCTGCGCCGGGTGCTCTACGAGGACGTCAAGCTGGAGACCGAGTACGGCCGCGACCTGCAGCAGGTGAAGGCCGACCGCAGCCAGCTTGAGACGGCGGTGATGAACCTGGCGGTCAACGCGCGCGACGCGGTGCGCGCCCACGGCGGCGGCACGGTCAGCATCCGCACGGCCCGGCTCACCGAGAGCCAGGCCAGGGCCATGGGCTTCCCGGGCGCCCGCGGGGACCAGGCGCTGATCGAGGTGGCCGACGACGGCCCGGGCATCCCGCCCGAGGTGATCGACAAGATCTTCGCCCCCTCCTTCCCCACCAAGCCGGTGGGCGAGGGGACGGGCCTGGGCCTGGCCACCGTCTATGGCATCGTCAAACAGTCGGCCGGCTGGATCACCGTCCACTCGCGGCCGGGCGAAGGGGCGGCGTTCCGCATCTTCCTGCAGGTGCATGCCGCGCCCGCCGAGGTGCAGGCCGTCCCCGCGCCGGCCAAGGCCCGGCCGGTGGCGCGCGACCTGTCGGGCGCCGGCAAGATCCTGTTTGTCGAGGACGAGGACGCGGTACGCGGCGTCGCCGCCAAGCTGCTGCGGGCCCGCGGCTACGAGGTGATCGAGGCCGGCTCAGGCGAGGAGGCCCTGGAGCTGGCCGAGCAGCATGCCGGCGAGATCGACCTGATGATCTCCGACGTGGTCATGCCGGGAATGCAGGGGCCGGACCTGCTCAAGCACGCCAGGCTCTACCTGGGCGAGGCGCCGGTGATGTTCATCTCCGGCTACGCCGAGAGCGAATTCTCCGACCTGCTGGAAGGCGAGAAGAACATCTCCTTCCTGCCCAAGCCGATCGACATCAAGACCCTCGCCGAGCGGGTCAAGCTGGAGCTGCAGAAGGCCGCCTGACGGCGGCCGATCGGCATTCTCCCGTTCTGCGAAACAGGCGGTTTTTTCCCCTCGAACGCGGCCTGTCGACGCGACGGAAACCGTGTGTCGGCGCCGTAACGTCTCGGCCGTTGACGAGCACCGACGGATCGGAATTTCTTGCCCTATTGATCGGCGCACCAAGAGGCGCCCCGGGAGGGTATTATTTTGGCCCATATTGCCAGCGGCGGCGCTTCTCGCCTGCCTATGAAGACCAAGCTTGCGTTCGGGATAGGTAGCGGGGCGGAGTCGATCTGCCTCTATGCGATCGCCCAGTTCGCCATCTTCTTCTACTATCAGGTGCGGGGGCTCGATCCGGGATTGGCGGCGTTGGCCGCCTCCGCGAGCCTGATCGTCGACGGTTTCGCCGACCCCATCGCCGGTTCCCTGTCCGACCGGACCAAGTCCAAGTGGGGCCGCCGCCACCTCTACATGTTCTTCGCCCCGATCCCGATCGCGCTGTCCTTCGTCGCGATCTTCAACCCGCCGGCCTTCCTCGGCCAGTGGGGCCTGTTCACCTGGTTCCTGGTCAGCATCGCCTGCCTGCGGGTGGCGATGACCTTCTACCATACCCCGCACCTGGCGCTCGGCGGCGAGCTCAGCAGCGACTACACCGAGCGCTCCAAGGTGATGGCCTACAACAGCTTCTTCAGCTGGGCGGGGGGCGCAGCCGCCTACTGGATCGCGCTGCGGCTCTATTTCCCGGCCACGCCGGAATACAAGAACGGCCTGCTGAACCCCGAGCCCTACATGCCCTATTCGATCACCATGGCCCTGGTCGCCATGGCGATCCTCTACAGCTCGGCCGGGTTCACCCGCGACCGGATCCCGCATCTGCCCAAGGCGCCCGACGACGTGCCGAAGTGGAACCCCCTGGAGTTCTTCGGCGACATCAAGAAGGCCCTCAGCAACATCAACTACGTGTGGCTGATCGTCGGCTACTTCTTCGTCTCGCTGATGGTCGGCCTGCGCAATGGCCTGCACATCTACACCAACACCTCCTACTGGGAGCTCTCGACCCGCGACCTCAGCTACTTCGTGATCGGCAGCTTCTTCGGCTTCCTGACGGCCTTCGTCGTGTCGGCGCGGCTGCACGGCAAGTACGACAAGAAGAAGACGATGATCGTCTCGGCGATCGTCTACGCCATCGCCCCGGCCGTACCGCTGGTGCTGGGCATGATGGGCATCCTGACGCCGACGACGCCGGGCATCCTGCCGATCCTGATCGCCTCGACCATCTTCTCGTGGGGCGCGGTCAGCGTGATGACCATCTCGATGATGTCGGCGCTCGCCGATATCGCCGACGAGAACGAGCTGATGTTCGGCGTGCGGCAAGAGGGCGTGCTCTACGCCACCCGCTCGCTGTTCGCGAAGATCGACGCGGCCATCGGCACCGCCTTGGCGGGCATCGTGCTGGGACTGATCGCCTTCCCGCCGAAGGCCCAGCCGGGCACCGTGCCGGACAACGTGCTGTTCAACCTTGTGCTGTGGGACGGGCTGATCGCCATGATCCCGGGCGTCCTCGCGGTGGTGTTCTTCGGCAAGTACAACATCAACCGCGCCACCTACGAGGCGACCAAGGCGGCTCTGGCCGAACGCCGACGGCAGATGGGGGCGGGCGCGCCCGTCGCCGCCTCGCCGGCCGCCGAGGGCGCCGCTCCGGCCCCGGGCGGCCTCAAGCCGGCCCCTGGCCAGGCCTGACGGCCGCACATCGGCAGATTGGAGAGGGCCGGCCTTCGGGGCGGCCCTCTCTCGTTCGTCTTCCCAACCCTTCGAGGGGAGGGAAGGGTGCTTGCGGCGCGGGCGGCTCTGCGACAACGCTGGCGGCCGGATCCGCTGCAACGCGGGGGCCCGCCGACGTGCTGAACCGCCGCCACTTCCTGCT
>JAQVDF010000409.1 GCA_028698405.1 Phenylobacterium sp.
CGCGCCCGGCGGCAGCTTGTGGACCACCTCGTCGATCGCCAAGCCGTCCCATTCGCCCAGGCTGATCTCGCGCAGCCTCGGATCGTGGCTCATTGGCAGGCCGAGCGCCGCATTGACGATCTCGGCCGTGCGCCGGGCCCTCCCCTGCGGGCTGGCGACCAGCTCCCAGCCGCTCTCGCCTTCCAGCAGGATGCGCAGCCGCCGCCCGACCCGCTCGGCCTGGCGGACGCCGTGGTCGGTCAGCGGCGAGTCCAGCGCGCCCTGGTAGCGGCGGGCCAGGTTGAACTCGGTCTGGCCGTGACGGACGAGGTAGATCACCGCTTGCCGCGTTGCGCCACCGGGTGGGACGACGACAGACCGCCGTCGACAACGATCGCCTGCCCGTTGACGTAGGAGCTCTCGTCCGAGGCCAGGAACAGCGCCGCGTAGGCGATCTCCTCGGGCTCGCCGCCGCGGGCCAGCGGATTGAGCTGGCCGATCCGGTCCGCCGTGCCCTTGGCGCGGGCGAATTCGTAGATCGGGCGGGTCATGCCGGTCTCGATCAGGCCCGGGCAGATGGCGTTCACCCGCACGCCGGTGTCGTAGAACTCGTTGGCGGTGGTCTGGACGAGGTTGATCACGCCGGCCTTGGAGGCGGAGTAGGGCGCGCCGCCGGCGCCCGAGCGCAGACCGGCCACCGAGGCGGTGCAGATGATCGAGCCCTTGCCGTTCGGGATCATCACCCGCGCGGCGTGCTTGATGGCCAGGAAGGGGCCGATCAGGTTCACTTTCAGGATGGTCAGCCAGTAGTCGACGTTCAGCTCGTCGAAGGCCGCCTGGCCCGCGTTGGAGATGCCGGCGTTGGCGAAGCAGGCGTCGAGGCCGCCGAAGTCGGAGACCGCGCGGGCGACGAAGCTCTCGACGAAGGTCTCGTCGGAAACGTCGCCGGTCATGGCGACGGCGCGGCCGCCAGCGGCCTCGATTTCCTTCACGGTGTCGGCGACGGCCTCGGCCCGGTCGACGCAGACGACCGAGGCGCCTTCCTTCGCGAACAGGATGGCGCTGGCCCGGCCGATGCCGCTGGCGGCGCCGGTGACGATGGTCGAGCGGCCCTGCAACCTGGCCATGACTACCCCTCTTTCTCTTCTGGCTTGTTGTCCGTGGTCGCCGGTCAGGCCGGCGTCTTGGCGCGCGCGGCGGCCGCGAAGATGGCGTCGGCGACGGTGTCGTAGAGCGCCGGCGGCAGGTCGTGGCCCATGCCGGGGATCACCCGCAGCTCGGCGCCCGGGACGGCCTTGGCGGTCGCCTCGCCGCCGGCCAGCGGCACCAGCGGGTCGTCCGCGCCATGCAGCACCACGGTCGGGCAGGTGATGGTCTTGCACCACTCGGTGCGGTCGCCCGTGGCGCGGATGGCGGCCAGCTGTCGGGCGACGCCGGCCGGGTTGAAGGCGCGCCGGTACTCCGAGATCACCCGCTCGCGCAGTTCATCGTCGGTCCAGGGATAGCCGGGGCTGCCGATGGTGCGGGCGTTCTTGATCCCGTGGGCGACGAAGGCCTCGAAGTCCTCCTTCGGATTCGGCGCCGGCGTGTTGAGCACGGCGGCGGCCTCGGGGGTCGACTGCATCCCGGCCGGATCGCCGGTGGCCGACATGATCGAGGTCAGCGACAGCGCCCGCTCGGGATGCCTGGCGGCGATGGTCTGGGCGATCATCCCGCCCATCGAGACGCCGACGATGTGAGCCTTGCCGATGTTCAGCGAGTCCAGCAGGCCGACGGCGTCGGCCGCCATGTCCTCCAGCCGGTAGTGGTCGCCCTGCTTGAACCAGGTCGACAGGCCTACGTCGCGGTTGTCGAAGCGGATCGCGTAATAGCCCCGCGCGGTCAGCTTCTCGCAGAACGCTTCCGGCCAGCGGGTCATCTGGGAGCCGAGGCCGTTGATCAGCAGCACGGCCTCGCCGGCCGGATCGCCGAAGGTCTCGTAGTAGACTTCGATCCCGTTGACCTGGGCTTTCGGCATGTCGGCTCCTCCCTGATGGCGGCGCATATGACCTTCGGCGGTCCGCCGATGGCAAGCCGAAAGGCGGTCAGACCTGCAGCGGCGCCCGTCCGACGCCCTCGGCGCCGAACACCCGCCGGTAGCGCTCGATCTCGTCTTCGGGGCCGGTGGCCTTCTCCCAGTTGTCCGACAGCTTCACAGCCGGACGGCCGTTCGCGTGGGTGATCTTGCAGACGAGCGAGAGGGGATCGAACAGGGGCTCGCCGCGGGGGTCGCAACCGCGGAAGTCGTTGGTGGCGTTGGTCCCCCAGCCGTAGGCGAGGCCGACCCGGCCGTGGAAGGCCCGGTGGATGTCGACGATGTCCGCGCCGTGGGTCTCGAAGCCTGCGACGGAGACATCCAGGCCGTCGGAGAACAGCACGAACCGCTGCAGGGGATCGACGCCGCGGCCACGCAGCCAGGCGACCAGCTCCTCGCCGGCCTCGAGCGGCGGCTTGGAGTCGGGCCGGTAGCCCTTCCAGTCGTGCGCCAGCCAGTCGGGCGCGTCGTTCAGAAACTGGGTGGTGCCGAAGGTGTCGGGCAGGGCGACCAGCAGGTTTGCCGGAATAGGTGGCCTGCCATTCGGCGCAGAGCCGGTACTGGGCGGCCTTCAGCTCGACATCGTCGTTCGCCAGCGCCGCCAGAACCATCGGGAGTTCGTGGGCGTTGGTGCCCTTGGCCTCGAAGCCGTGCTTGAAGGCCAGGTGGGCGTTGCTCGTGCCGACGAAGCCTTCGCCCAGCACCTCGGCCATGGCCAGCACCACCCACTCCTGCCACAGGAAGCCGTGCCGCCGGCGAGCGCCGAACTCCGAGATGGCCAGGTCGGGCAGCT
>JAQVDF010000410.1 GCA_028698405.1 Phenylobacterium sp.
AATCCGCAGAACGATGTTATGTGGGGTCAGCCGCCGAGCAGGGCGCGGGTGGCGGCCTCGACGTCCGGATGGCGCATCAGGCTCTCGCCGACCAGCATGGCCCGCGCGCCGCAACGCTCCAGGCGGGCTACGTCCAGGGCCGTGAAGATGCCGCTCTCGGTAACCAGCAGGGCGTCGCCCGGAACAAGCGGCGCGAGCCGTTCGGTAACGGCCAAGTCCGTCTCGAAGGTGCGCAGGTTGCGGTTGTTGACCCCAATGAGCTTGGCCCCGAGCTTGCGCGCGCGGGCCATCTCCTCCTCGTCGTGCACCTCGACCAGGGCGTCCATCCCCCAGCGGGCGGCCTCCGACATCAGGGCGCGGGCGAGATCGTCGTCGACCATCGCCATGATCACCAGGATGGCGTCGGCCCCGATGGCCCGGCTCTCGGTCACCTGCCATGGGTCGACGAGGAAATCCTTGCGCAGAACCGGCAGGTCGACCACGGCGCGCGCGGCCGACAGATACTTCTCGTCGCCCTGGAAGCTCGGCTTGTCGGTCAGCACCGACAGGCAGGCCGCTCCGCCGAGCTCGTAGGCGCTGGCCAGCAGCGGCGGGTCGAAGTCCTCGCGGATCAGGCCCTTGGACGGCGAGGCCTTCTTGATCTCGGCGATCAGGGCCAGGCGCCCCGGGGCGTGGGCGGCCTCCAGGGCGGCGCGGAAGCCGCGCGGCGGCGAGGCGTGGCGCGCGTCCCACTCGAGGTCGGAGGTTGAGATTCTGGCCTTCCGTTCGGCCACTTCCTGGGCCTTGTAGGCGCCGATGCGATCGAGGATGTCGCTCATGCGCGGGTGGCCTCGATCAGCTTGTCGAGCGCGGCCTGGGCCTTGCCCTCGTCGATCACGCGGGCCGCCAGGTCGACCCCTTCACGCAGGGTCTCCACCTTGTCCGAGATCAGCAGGGCGGCGGCCGTGTTGAGCAGCACGATGTCGCGATAGGGCCCCTGGGCGCCGGCCAGCAGCTCGCGCAGGGCGGCGGCGTTGTGGGCCGGATCGCCGCCCACAAGGTCGCTCAACGCCGCCCGCGGAAGGCCGACCGCCTCGGGGGTGATCGTGAACAGCCGCACCTGGCCCTCGCGCAGCTCGGCCACGTGCGTCTCGCCGGTCGTGGTGATCTCGTCCATGCCCTGGCCATGGGCGACCCAAGCCCGCTTGGTCCCCAGCGCGCCCAGCACCCGGGCCAGCGGCTCGACCCAGCGGTCGGAGAAGACGCCCAGCAGCTGGCGGCCGGCGTTCGCCGGGTTGGACAGCGGGCCCAGCAGGTTGAACACCGTGCGGAAGCCGAGCTCGGCTCGGATCGGCGAGACGTGCCGCATTGCGCTGTTGTGGGCCTGGGCGAACATGAAACAGATGCCGGCCTCGTCGAGCGCCCGGCGGTGCTGCTCCAGGGTGGCGTTGATGTTGACGCCCAGCTCGGCCAGCACGTCGGCGCCGCCGGAGCGGGAGGACAGGGCGCGGTTGCCGTGCTTGGCGACCTTCAGCCCCGCGCCTGCCGCCACCAGGCCCACGGCGGTGGAGATGTTGAGCGTGTGCAGCCCGTCGCCCCCGGTGCCGCAGACGTCGATCACCTCGTAAGGCAGGTCGAGCTTGAGGGCGGCGGCGCGCATCGCCCGGGCGCAGGCGGCGATCTCGCCGACCGTCTCTCCGCGCATCCGCATGGCGGTGAGGGCGGCGGCGACCTGGGCCGGCGTCGGTTCGCCCTGCAGGCAGGCGGCGAAGAAGCTCTGGGCGTCGTCCTCGCTCAGCGTCGCGCCGTCCGCGAGCCGGGAGAGCAGGGGTTTGAAAGCGTCGGACACGGTCGTCAGGCAGGCGTCAGGCGGCGCGCCTTGGCCAGGCGCAGGAAGTTGGCGAGCAGGTCGTGGCCGCCTTCGGTGGCGATCGACTCGGGGTGGAACTGGACGCCGTAGATCGGGCGGGTCTTGTGCTGCACGCCCATGATCTCGCCGTCGTCGGTCCAGGCGGTGACCTCCAGCTCGGCGGGCAGGCTGTCCTCGCGGATCGCCAGGCTGTGGTAGCGGGTGGCGGTGAAGGGGTTGGGCATGCCCTCGAAGACGCCCTTGCCCTTGTGATGGATGGGGCTGGTCTTGCCGTGCATGATCGACTTGGCGCGGACGATCTCGCCGCCCAACGACTGGCCGATCGCCTGGTGGCCGAGGCAGACGCCGAGGATCGGCAGGTCGGCCGGCGCGGCGTTCAGCAGCGGCAGGCAGATGCCGGCCTCGTTGGGCGTGCAGGGGCCCGGCGACAGCAGTACGCCTTCCGGCTTCAGGGCCAGAGCGTCCTGCACGCTGATCGCGTCGTTTCGATAGACGACCGTGTCCGCCCCAAGCTCGTTGAGGTAGTGAACGAGGTTGTAGGTGAAGCTGTCGTAGTTATCGATGACGAGGATCATGCCGCCTCTCTAGGCTGTGAACGGCGCCGCGCCAAGACCGCGTTGCGCCGCGCCGCCCCGGCCCCGATAACGGCGCTCGATGTCGTCGGCCGATTCCACCCTCGACCCCCTGGCGATGGCCCGCGCGCGGCGCCTGCTGGCCACGCCTGTGCGCCGTGAGCGCCTGTGGCCGCCCATCGCCGCGGCCGGCTTTGCGGCCGTGGGCGCGATCGCCCTGGCCGCGACGATGATCTTCGCGCCGCCCGTCGCGCCGGGGGACAGGGTCGCTGACGCATCTGCCGGCTGGGCGCGCCAGCCCTAGAGGAACCGCCAGGCCTCCTCCGCCGCGCGGCGCAGGGCGCGGGCCTTGTGCAGAGTCTCGTCGTACTTGGCGTCCGGATCGGAGTCGGCCACCACGCCTCCGCCGGCCTGGATGTACATC
>JAQVDF010000411.1 GCA_028698405.1 Phenylobacterium sp.
CTCAAGGTCAAACTGCACGGCCGGCTGATCGACGAACTGGACCTCTCCAAGCTCGACAAGCTGGAGGACGGCGAACTGCGCCGCCAGGTGATGAACCTGGTGATGGACTTCGCCCGCGGCGAGCGGCTGGTGCTGAGCTCGGCCGAGCTCGAGAGCCTGGGCGCCAGCGTCTACGACGAGATGGTGGGCCTGGGGCCGATCGAGCCGCTGCTCAAGGACGACTCGATCAACGACATCCTGATCAACGGCCCCTACCAGGTCTATGTCGAGCGGCGCGGCGAGCTGGAGCTGACCCCGGTCCGGTTCCGCGACAACGACCACCTGCTGCGCATCGTCAACCGCATCGTCGCCGGGGTCGGCCGTCGGATCGACGAGTCCAGCCCGATGGTGGACGCGCGCCTGGCCGACGGCAGCCGGGTCAACGCGGCCATCGCCCCGATCACCATCGACGGGGCCGCCGTTTCCATCCGGAAGTTCTCCAAGAAGCCCTACACCCTGGATAAGCTGGTCGACGTGGGGGCCATGCCGGCTCCGGTAGCGGAGTTTCTCTACGGGGCGGTCCGGGCCCGCGTCTCGACGGTGATCTCCGGCGGCACCGGCTCGGGCAAGACCACCCTGCTCAACGCCCTGTCGTCGGCGATCAGCAACAACGAGCGGCTGATCACCATCGAGGACGCCGCCGAGCTCCAGCTCCAGCAGCCGCACGTGGTGCGCATGGAGACCCGTCCGCCGAACATCGAGGGCAAGGGCGAGATCCGGCAGCGCGAGCTGGTCAAGAACGCTCTGCGGATGCGGCCCGACCGGGTGATCCTGGGCGAGGTCCGCGGCGAGGAAGCCTTCGACATGCTGCAGGCCATGAACACCGGCCACGAAGGCTCGATGGCCACCATCCACGCCAACACCCCGCGCGACGCCATCACCCGCCTGGAGCAGATGGTGGCGATGAGCGGCATGCGGCTGACGCCGGAATCCATGCGCGGCCAGATCGCCAGCGCGGTCGGCATGATCGTGCAGGTGATGCGCCTGTCGGACGGCAAGCGGAAGGTGATGAGCGTCACCGAGATCACCGGCATGGAGGGCCAGGTGGTCCAGATGCAGGAGATCTTCGCCTTCCACCGCACCCACACCGGCCCGGACGGGGCGGTGCACGGCGAGTTCCGCGCCACGGGCCTGAGGCCCCGGTGCCTGGACGAGATGATCCGTCGCGGCATCCACTACGACACCGCCAACTTCGACCCGTCGAGGCCGCTGGGCTGAGCCATGCCGAGCTTCCAACTCGACGCGAACGCGGTCTTCCTGGTGCTGGTGTTCGCCGCCGTCTTCTCGGCGGCGCAGGCGGTGATCGGCCTGGTGCGCGTCGCCAGCGTGAAGCGCAAGGTCAACAAGCGGCTGGTGCTGGCCGAGAAGGTCGGCGGCATCTCCGAGCTGGTGCTGGAGCTGCGCAAGCAGCGCGGCCTGACCGCCGGCGGCGAGAAGAAGGGCTGGGCCTGGCTCTCCGACCTGATCCTCCGCTCCGGCCTTCCCTACGAGCCCAAGCGTTGGGCGCTGCTGGCGATCGGGGCCGGCGCGGTGGCCGGGATCGGCGGTTTCGTGCTGACCAAGAGCCCGGCCGTCGCGGCCGTCGCCGGGCCCGCCGTGACCCTGCTCGGCCCCATCGTGGTGCTGAAGGTCGCGGCCGGGCGGCGGGTCAAGGCCCTGGGCTTCCAGCTGCCGCAGGCGCTCGACATCATCGTGCGCAGCCTGGAGGCCGGCCACCCCGTCCCGACCGCCATCGCTCTGGTGGGCCGCGAGATGGCCGACCCGATCGGCTCGGAGTTCGGCATGGCCGCCGACGAAATCGCCTACGGCGCCACCCTGCAGGAAGCCGTGGACCGCATCGCCGAGCGCTGCCAGCACCCGGACGTGGACCTGTTCGCCGCCACCGTGCGGCTGCAGGAGCGGGCCGGCGGCAACCTCACCGGGCTTCTGAAGCTGAACGCCCACACCGTGCGCGAGCGCCACAAGATGCGGCTGAAGATCCGCGCCGCCTCGTCCGAGGGCCGCGCCTCGGCGATGATCCTGACCTCGGCCCCCTTCCTGGTGGCCGGCATGCTGACGATGATCTCGCCCGGCTTCTACGGCGACGTCATCCACGAGCCCTTCATCCAGATCGGCCTGGCCGGCCTGGGCCTGTGGATGTTCCTCGGCAACCTGGTCATGCAGCGCATGATCGACATGCGGATCTGAGGCGATGGGCGGCGTCTCTCTGCAGGATCTGGTCACCTACGTCGCGGTCGCGCTGATCGCCATGGCGGCCGGCGGCTGCGTGCTGGCGGTGGTCAACGAGGCCCGCGCCCGCGCGGTTCGCCGCACACGGCTGAGCGGCGGCGCGGTCGCCGCCCCGCGCCCGCAGGCCGAGCTCACCGAACGCCTGGCCGCCGGCATGCGCCGGCTCGGTCACAGCGCCGCCGTGCGCGACCCGGCCAAGCTGTCCGTCGTGCGCACCCGGCTGATGCAGGCCGGCTTCTTCAGCAAGGAGGCGGCGGTCGTCTATCTCGGCGCGCGGGCGGCGGCGCTGTTCGCGGCCACCGCCGGCACCCTCCTGCTGCTGCCGGTCGTGATGAGCGGCGCGGGCGGCGGCGGCGCGGTGGCGATGGCCGGCCTGCTTTCGGCTGCGGCGCTGTTCGGCCCCGACCAGGTGCTCAAGATGCGCCGGCAGGCCCGCGAGCGCGAATACGCCGACGGCTTCCCGGACATGCTCGACCTGCTGGTCGCCTCGGTGGAGGCGGGCCTGTCGCTCGACGCGGCGGTCAGCCGGGTCACCGACGAGCTCGCCCGCCGATACCCGAACCTGACGGTCCA
>JAQVDF010000412.1 GCA_028698405.1 Phenylobacterium sp.
GACTCTCATCAAGGCCGGAAGGCGCTCCGCCCTTCATCAACAGGCCGGATATACGGCAGCATTCCTGTCCCTGTCAGGCACGACACAGAACCTTGCAATACGGGAGGAGACCATATACGTCTTGGCGAGGAAAACCGGGGCTAGTCCCATTCAAACGCCGCCAGCGACAGGAAGCCGTGGCTGAAGCCGCGGTGCAGGACGCGTCCGGGCCGACCCGGCGTCGCCGCGCCCAGGGGCACGAACAGGGGCAGCAGGTGGTCCGGCGTCGGGTGGTTGCGCCGCGCCTCGGGCGCCTGTCCGGCATAGTCCAGCAGCGCCTCCGCATCCCCCGCCTCCACCCGCCCGGCAAGCCAGTCGTCGAACTGACGCGCATAGCTCTTCACCGGCGCGTCCTCCGCCTGGCCGGCGAAATCCCTCAGGTTGTGGGTGGCGCCGCCGCTGCCGAGAATCAGGACGCCTTCACTGCGCAGGGGCGCCAGCGCCCGCCCCAGCTCGAAATGGTGGCGCGGCCCCAGGTGCATCTGCACCGAGAGTTGGACCACCGGCACCCGGGCCTCGGGAAACATGAACCGCAACGGCACCCAGGCGCCGTGATCGAGGCCGTGGGCGGCATCCGTGTCCACCAGGAAGCCCGCGCCCCGCAACCGCCCGGCAATGGACTCCGCCAGTGCGGGTGCGCCCGGCGCCGGGTAGCGGAGCCGGTAGAGAGGCGCCGGGAAGCCATGGAAATCGTGGATCGCCTCCGGCCGCTCCGCCGCCCCCAGGACCGGATGCGGGGTCAGCCAGTGGGCGGAAACGCACAGGATCGCCTCCAACCCCGCCAGCCGCCCCCCCAGCCCGGTCCAGAAACTCTGCGTCGCCCCCCGCCCCAGCGCGACGGTGGGGGCGCCATGGGAGACGAACACGCTTGGCAACGGCGGGCTGGAGGCAGGCATCGGGCTTCTCCTTCATGAAATGAGGAATGGCTGCCCGGTTTGACCATCCGGAACGGATTTCGTTGTTCGCGCCCCCGGTGGGCCCCATGGCGTCCAGGTGATCGACCGCGGTGAAACCTGCCGCCCGCAGAAACATCCGATCGGTTGCCGAAAGCGTCCCCACCCCTCCCGGCATCCGGGCCCGCGCCGGCATGGCCGCTCCCTGCCGCGCCTTCCGCACCACCCCGGGCGGCCTCACCGCCGAAGGTGCGACCGGGCGGCTCCTCCTCCCCCGGCCCGGAAGCCCGCACTACCTATGTAGCAATACCTATTGTCAAGGACATTTTGTGAGATTCATGTTCACAATTTGCCTGTTTTTGTATTTAATATGAGTTACCTGTCACAATTTTACGATTCTTGCTACTTGTAAATTCAGTTCACACTCGCCACACTTCAGTAACTGCGCGAGGTGTAACTTGACCGATATCAAATTATTGATCTGGGTCAACGACGGTCCCGATCCGGAGCGTTCAAGGATTGACCTGGCAAAGTAATAAATTGATTCTTGCATTTATCAATTTTTTCTATGGCTCACGCACACAGGAGTCAGGCCATGCAGAAACTCATCGACAGGTTCCACGCGGTCCAGGGCCGCATCGCATCCCGCATGCACGCCTTCGCCGGGGACGAGGAAGGCGCGACCATGATCGAATACGCCCTCATCGCCGCCCTCATCTCCGTTGCCGCGATCACGGTGCTGAGCCCGATCGGACAGAAAATCCTCGCCGTGTTCACGGACGTCCTGAACGCGCTGCCGAACTAGCATCCGGAAGTGTTCGATCCGGACAGGCCGCCGCGGACCGCCGGGCCGGCGGTCCGCGGCGGGGATGACGCGGCAGGATGACGGGACACGGGGTCGCGCTGGCGCTCGTGACCGCCTGGGCCTTGCTGGCCGCCCTCCTCGATCTGCGCTACCGCCGGCTGCCCAACCCCCTGACCCTCGGGGGGGCGGTGATCGCGCTGGGCTGGCTGGCCGTCACCGGCGAAGCCATGGCCGGTCCGCCTTGGAAAGAGGCCGTGGTGTCGGGTGCGGCGGCCTTCGGCTTCACCCTGCCGGCATACCTCGGCGGCGCCATGGCGGCGGGCGACGTCAAGCTGTGCACCGCCATGGGCCTGATGGGAGGCTACGCCATCACCCTCTGGGCCTTTCTCCTCGGCGGACTGGTGGCGGGCGTTCTGGCCATCGCGCTGCTGAGGATCGGCCGGGATCGCCGGGTCCCCTACGGCACGGCGATGGCCGCGGGCTTCATGGCCGCGCTCTGGTTCGCGTAGCCCGGCGTCGCCGAACCACACAACACGAAGACAAGAACAATGCGTTGAAGGGAAGTCGACGCCACAGGGGTAGGTAGATGCACACAGCAACGCCCATGGCCTGGCAGCCACGAAGCAGGAACAAGCGATCCCTGAGCGGCGAACGGGGCGCGGCGCTCATCGAATTCGCCTTCGTCTTCCCCCTGTTCTTCCTGCTGGTCTACAGCCTGCTGGCCTACGGCATCCTGTTCACCCTCCAGCAGAGCATGACGCTGGCCGCCGAGGAGGGCGCCCGGGCCGCCATCGCCGTGGACCCGGAGTATCCCGATTACGCCCTGCAGGTCCAGGCCCGTGCCCGCACGACCGCCCTGAACCGCCTGGCCTGGCTGCCGGAAACCTACCGGGACGTGCTCTCCGCCAACATCGTGGTGGTGATCGACGCCGGCAACGTGGCCACGCTGCGGGTGCGCTACCCGGACTACGCCGGCAACCCGATCATACCCGCCATCACCCTGCCGGGGCTGGGCTCCATACCACCCTACCCCGCGGACCTCATGGCCGAGGCAAGCATACAGCTTTGAAACGACCGGGCCGGCGCGGGCACGCCGCCGG
>JAQVDF010000413.1 GCA_028698405.1 Phenylobacterium sp.
GACGGCGAGATGGTGGTGGTGCTTGGGGCCTCGGGCAGCGGCAAGTCCACCTTCCTCAACATCCTCGGCGGGCTGGACACCGCCACCTCCGGCCAGGTGCTGTTCCGCGGCCAGGACATCAGCAGGGCGAGCGAGCGGGAGCTGACCGAATACCGCCGCCGCCACGTCGGCTTCGTGTTCCAATTCTACAACCTGATGCCGAGCCTGACGGCGCGCGAGAACGTGGCCCTGGTCACCGAGATCGCCGAGGCGCCGCTGTCGCCCGAGGATGCGCTGGCGCTGGTGGGGCTGGAACAGCGGCTGGACCATTTCCCGGCCCAGCTGTCCGGCGGCGAGCAGCAGCGGGTGGCGATCGCCCGCGCCGTGGCCAAGCAGCCGTCGGTGCTGCTCTGCGACGAGCCGACCGGCGCGCTGGATTCGGCCACCGGCGTGCGGGTGCTGGAGGCGCTCAAGACGGTCAACGACGACCTCGGCGCCACCACCCTGCTGATCACCCACAACGCCGGCATCGCCGACATCGCCGACCGGGTGGTGGTCTTCGCCGACGGGCGGGTGCGCGAGGTGCGCACCAACGCGCACAAGAAGGCCCCCAGGGACGTCTCGTGGTGAGCCGCCTGCCCACCTGGATGCGCGCGCTGGACCGCAAGCTGGTCCGCGACCTGTGGGCCATGAAGACCCAGGTCGTCGCCATCGCCCTGGTGATCGCCGCCGGGGTCGCGGTCCACCTCCTGGGCGCCGGCATGCTGAGCTCTCTGAAGGAGACCCGCCGCGCCTATTACGAGGGCTACCTGTTCGCCGACGTCTGGGCCCCGGCGGTGCGCGCGCCGCAGGCCCTGCTGGACGACATCCGCCGGCTGGACGGGGTGCAGGCCGCCGAGACCCGCATCCGAATGCCCGCCCTGCTCGACATCCCCGGCATGGACGAGCCGGCGACCGGCGAGGTCCTGTCGCTGCCCGATGCGGGCGAGCCCGCGGTGAACCGGCTGCACATGGTCCGCGGCCGCGCGCCGCGCCCCGATCAGCCGCAGGAGGCGGTGGTGCTACAGGCCTTCGCCGACGCCCACGGCCTGGACGTCGGCGACGTGGCGCCGGTCACCGTCTACGGCGGCCGGCTGGAACTGACGATCAGCGGCGTGGCGCTGTCGCCCGAGCACGTCTACGCCATCGCGCCCGGCCAGATCGTGCCCGACGACCGGCTGTTCGGCGTGCTCTGGATCGGCCGCCGGGCGCTGGCGCGGGCGGTGAACCAGGAAGGGGCGTTCAACGAGGCCGTCGTGCGGCTCGGCCGAGGCGCATCCGAACAGGCGGTGATCGCCGAGCTCGACCGTCTGCTCGCCCCCTATGGCGCCCCCGGCGCCTACGGCCGCGAGGACCAGATCTCAGACGCCTTCGTCTCCAGCGAGATGGACCAGCTGGAGACGATCAGCAAGGTGATGCCGCCGGTCTTCCTCCTGGTGGCCGCCTTCCTGGTCAACGTGGTCATCGCCCGGATGATCGCCGTGCAGCGGGCCGGCATCGGGCTGATGAAGGCCTTCGGCTACTCCCGCGCCGAGGTCACCTGGCACTACCTGAAGATGGTGGCGGTGATCGGAGCGCTCGGCCTGGCGCTGGGGGCCGCGGCGGGAATCTGGCTGGGGCGCGAGGTCGCCGAGCTCTACACCGAATACTTCCGCTTCCCCTTCCTGGTGTTCCAGGCCGACCCGGGCGACTACGCGGTGGTGACAGGCGTCGCCGCCGCCGCGGTGCTGGGCGGGGCCGCGCTGGCGGTGCGCCGGGCCGCGGCGCTGCCTCCGGCGGAGGCCATGACGCCCACGCCCCCGCCCGACTACTCCAGGGCGGCTGGCGCGCGGGTGACGCAGCTCAGGGTGCTCGACCAGCAGACCCGCATGATCCTGCGCCAGATCGTCCGCTGGCCGTGGCGGGCGGCGTTCACAGTCGCCGGGATCGCCGCCTCCGGCGGGCTGCTGGTGGCGACCCTGTCGCTGCTCGACGGGATCAACGCGATGGTGGATTCGATCTTCAACGCCGCCAACCGGCACGACGTGGCGGTCACCTTCGTGGAGGCCCGGCCACGCAGCGCCTTTTTCGCCCTGGCGCGGGAGCCGGGCGTATTGGCTGCCGAACCGTTCCGCGCCGCGGCCGCCAGGCTGCGGCACGGCCACCGCCAGGAGCGGGTGGCGATCACCGGCGTGGAGGTGGACGCGCGCCTGTCACGGATGATCGACGCTCGCGACCGGCCGGTCTACCCCCCGCCGGGCGGCCTTCTGCTGTCCGCGGACCTCGCGGAGAAACTGCTGGCAGAGCCGGGCGATGTGCTGACCATCGAGATCACCGAGGGTCGCCGGCCGGTCTTGGAGCTGCCCATCGCCGGGGTGACCACCAGCTATGTCGGCTCGGGCGCGCAGATGCGCATCGAGGACCTCAACCGGCTGCTGCGCGAAGGGCCGCTGGTCTCCGGCGCCTTCCTTGCGGTGGACGAGTCCCAGGGGCCGGCGCTGTTCCGGCGCCTCAAGGAAGCGCCTTCCGTGGCCGGCGTCTCCCTGCAGTCGCTGGCCGCCCAACAGCTGGCGCAGATGCTGGACGAGAACATCGGCCTGGCGGTGGGCGTCTACATCCTGTTCGCGGCGCTGATCGCGCTCGGCGTGGTCTACAACACCGTGCGCATCTCGTTCGCCGAGCGGCAGCGAGAGCTGGCGACGCTGCGGGTGCTGGGCTTCTCGCGGGCCGACGTGTCCTACATCCTGCTGGGCGAGGTGGCGCTGCTGACCCTGGTGGCGCTGCCGCTCGGCGCAGCGGCGGGCGCAGGCCTCGCCTGGTATCTCGTGGGGGCCA
>JAQVDF010000414.1 GCA_028698405.1 Phenylobacterium sp.
CGCGGACTCGGACTTGCGGGCCTGCACCGAAACCTGAAGCTGTCCGCGTCCGAAGCGGGCCTGAGCCCCTTCCCGCGCCGCTCGCTCCAGGCCATCGAAGCCGGGCGGGCCTCGGAACCGGACCTCCAGGTTGCGGCCGTTGACGCTGCGCGCCTCCACGGCCCAGCTCCAGGCGCCCAGCGCCCCTTCGGCCCGGCCGAAGCCGGTCATGCTCGACAACGCCATGTCAGTTCCCGCCCGGCGCCGCCTTGGGGGCGGCCTTGGCCTCTGCAGCTCCCGCCGCCTCCGCAGCCTTGGCCTTTTCCAGGGCCCGCCACTTGGCGACGTTGCGCAGGTGCTCCTCGTAGGTCTTGGCGAACACGTGCCCGCCCGTGCCGTCGGCCACGAAGAACAGCTCGTCGGTCTTCGGCGGGTCGAGCACCGCGGCCAGCGAGGCGCGGCCCGGGTTGGCGATCGGCGTCGGCGGCAGGCCGTCGATCAGATAGGTGTTGTATGGCGTGGCGGCGGCGAGCTCCGAGGCGCGGATGCCCCGCCCGAGCGGTCGCCCGCGCGTCAGTCCGTAGATGATGGTCGGGTCGCTCTCCAGCCGCATGCCGCGGCGAAGGCGGTTGACGAAGACCGCGGCGACGCGCGGCCGCTCGCTGGCGACGCCGGTCTCTTTCTCCACGATCGAGGCCAGCGTCACCGCCTCCTCGGGGGTGTCGAACGGCAGGCCGGGCTGCCGCTTGGCCCACAGCTGGGCAAGCGACGCCTCCTGGGCGTCCATCATTCGCTTGAGCACTGCGGCCCGGTCATCGCCACGCTCGATCTGATAGGTCTCGGGCAGCACCGATCCCTCCGGTGGAGCGGACACCACCCCTTCCAGCAGCGGGTTGGCGTTGAGGATCTCGACGACCGCCTCGCTGGTCATCCCCTCGGGAATGGTCACGAAGCGGCGCACCACGCGGCCGTTGCGGATGTCGTCCAGCACCTGGCGCAGCGAGGCGTGCGAGGCGAAGCGGTACTCGCCGGCCTTCAGCTCGCCGGTCGCGCCGGTGACCTGCGCGGCGGCGGTGAACAGCGCCGAGGAGCCGATCACGCCGGCGCTCTCCAGGGAACTGGCGATCTCGCGCACGCCGGCGCCCCGGCGCAGCACGACGATGGTCTCGCCGCCCTGCCGCGCCGCCGGGCCCGGGCCGTAGAAGGTCCACAGTCCCCAGGCCAGCACGAGGCCCAGGACGACCGCAGCCGTGACCGCGGCGCTCGCGCCCACGATGGCCAGCCGCCGGATGGGGGTCAGCCCCGCCTTTCGCCTGGAGGCCCGGCGGCGGCTCACGAGACGCGTCGGAACACCACCGAGGCGTTGGTGCCCCCGAAGCCGAAGCTGTTGGAGAGAGCCACCTCGATCGGCATCGGCTTGGCCTTGTGCGGAATCAGGTCGAGCGTCGTCTCGACGGAGGGGTTGTCGAGGTTGATGGTCGGCGGGGCGATCTGGTCGCGGATCGCCAGCGCCGTGAACGCGGCCTCGATGGCGCCGGCGGCGCCCAGCAGGTGGCCGGTGGCCGACTTGGTCGAGCTCATCGCCACCTTGGCCGCGGCCTGCCCGAGCAGCCGCTCGACGGCCCCGAGCTCGATCTCGTCGCCGAGCGGCGTCGAGGTCCCGTGGGCGTTGATGTAGTCGATGTCCGACGGGTCGATGCCGGCGTCGCGGATCGCCGCGCGCATGGCGCGATAGCCGCCGTCGCCGTCCTCGGCCGGCGCGGTGATGTGATAGGCGTCGCCTGCCAGGCCGTAGCCGACCACTTCACAGTAGATCTTGGCCCCGCGCGCCTTGGCGTGCTCCAGCTCCTCGAGCACCAGCACCCCGGAGCCCTCACCCATCACGAAACCGTCGCGGTCCTTGTCGTAGGGACGCGAGGCGCGGGTCGGCTCGTCGTTGAAGCCGGTGCTCATCGCGCGGCACGCGATGAAGCCGGCGATGCCCACCGGGCAGATGGCCGCTTCGGCCCCGCCGGCGATCATCACGTCGGCGTCGCCGTACTTGATCAGGCGGGCGGCGTCGCCCACTGCGTGAGCGCCGGTGGCGCAGGCGGTGACGACCGAATGGTTTGGCCCCTTGAAGCCGTATCGGATGGAGACCTGGCCGCTGGCCAGGTTGATCAGCGCCGAGGGGATGAAGAAGGGCGAAACGCGGCGCGGGCCCTTCTCGTGCAGTTCGACGCTGGTGGCCTCGATGGACGCCAGGCCCCCGATGCCCGAGCCCAGCATGACGCCGGTGCGCTCGCGCTCGGCCTCGTCCTCCGGGGTCCACTCGGCGTCCCGGACGGCCTCGTCGGCCGCGGCGATGGCGTAGAGAATGAAATCGTCGACCCGCCGGCGATCCTTCGCCGACATCGTCTGGTCGGGATCGAAGCTGCCGGGGACGTCAGGACCGCCGCCGCCCCGACCGTCCACCCGCGGCACCTCGCCGGCCACGCGGCAGGCGTAGTCCGAGGCGTCGAAGGTGGTGATGTTGCCGAGGCCGGACTTCCCGGCCAGCAGTTCCTTCCAGACGTGTTCCCGCCCCTGGCCCAGGGGCGTGATCAGGCCGATCCCGGTGACGACGACGCGACGCATCCTACCTCCATACGAGAACCGCCGCGGCTCAAGGTGACTCGAGCGACGCGGCGGCCCTTAAGATCGGCGTATGCCTAAGGTGTTTCGCCTCAGGCGCCCAGGCGTTCCTGGATGAACTTCACGGCATCGCCCACCGTCAGGATGTGCTCAGCCGCGTCATCCGGAATCTCGATGTCGAACTCTTCCTCGAACGCCATCACGAGTTCAACATTGTCCAGGGAGTCGGCGCCCAGGTC
>JAQVDF010000415.1 GCA_028698405.1 Phenylobacterium sp.
GGCCGGGGCGACGTGCGCGGGCGCCAGAAGGCGTCGCGCGACCCGAGGAGAGAACGGAGCCTACAGATGAGCACCCCCTTCAAGATCGGCATGGCCGCCGCCGTCGCCTTGAGCACGGCCGCCCCCGCCGCCTATGCCCAGAACTACCCGCAGCAGTACCGGGACGAGTGGCGCGAGTACCAGCAGGACCGGGCCGACTATCAGGCCCGCCGCGCCGGCTATGAGGACGCCCGCCGCGAATACGAGCGCCGGCGCGCCGACTACGACCGCGCCCGGGCGGCCTACGCCGCCCGCTGGGGCTACGGCTCCTACGCCCGCCGGTACGGCCCGGCGCCGGTGTGGGACGAGCGCAGCTGGTACGATTCATACGCCGGGGCCCCGAATGCGGGCTACTACGGTAGCAACTCCTCCTACGGCGCGCCGGTGGATGTCGACTGCCGCCGCCGCGAGGACCGTCAGGCCACCGCCGGGGCGCTGATCGGGGCCATCGCCGGGGCCGTGCTTGGCTCGAACATCGCCGCCCGCAACGCCCGCACCGAGGGCGCGGTGCTAGGCGCGCTGGTCGGCGGCGGGGTCGGCCTGGGCGTGGGCAAGTCCACCGCCCGCTGCGACGACCGCGGCTACTACTACAGCTACAACGAGACCATCCCCTACCGCGAGCCGACCGGCTGGCGCAGCAGCGGCCGCTACAACTACAGCTATTACAACCGCATGCGGTGCCGGCTGGCCCCCGCCCCGGTCGACTTCGACCGCGACGGCCGGGAAGAGGAGTTCCGCTACGTTCGCGTCTGCCCGGACGAGACCGGCCGCTACCGCTTCGTCGACGACAACGGCCGCTTCCGCTACTGGGGCTGAGGGCGAAAGCTCCCGAACCGAAGGCCGCCCGCCGAGCGCGGGCGGCCTTTCTCATGCCGGTCTCAGCCGCCCTGCCGGCTCTCGGGCGGCGCAGGCGGCGGCAGCGGGCGGGCGAGGTCGGCGGCGGCGTCGTTGGTGGTGGGCGCGGCGGCAGCGTGCGGCTCGGGTTCGTGCACGTGGCTGCGGTCCAGCCTCAGGGCCCTCAGCGCATCCTCGCCCTGCTGACCGAACAGGCTGCTGAAGCGCACGTCGAGCTGCGGATGCGGGATCTCGATGCCGGCGCACTCCAGGGCGTCGGCGATGGCCCAGGTGTAGGCGGCGTGCATGGCCGCCGGCCGCTTGACCGCGTCGAGCTGCGGCCAGACGAGGAGCTCGAACTCCAGGCCCATCTCGCCGAAGCCGACCAACCAGACCTGGGTCTTGCGCATCTCGTCCTCGGGCAGGGTGAAGGGCACCGAGCGAGCGGCCTCCAGCACCACCTCGCGCACCCGCTCGCGGTCCGAGCCGTAGGCCACCCGGAAGGGCACGTGGATCCGCCGGCTCTGGTTGTTGAGCGTCCAGTTGACCACCGGCCCCTCGATGAACTTCGAGTTGGGGACCAGCAGGTCGACATTGTCGTTGGTGCGGATGCGCACGCCGCGCGGGCCGATCTCCTGCACCAGGCCGCGCTTGCCGTCCTCCATCTCGACGTAGTCACCGACGTTCATCACGCGGTCGAAGATCAGCACCAGGCCGGAGACGAACTCCTTGACGATGCCCTGCAGACCAAGGCCCACACCCACCCCGATGGCGCCCGCGAACACCGCCAGCGACGACAGGTTGAGGCCGATGGTCGACAGCCCGGCGACCACCGCGACGATCACCACGCCGTAGCCGATCAGCTTTTCGACGATGTAGAGCGCGGCCTTGCCGTGGCGGGTGCGATGGCGCGCGCGCTCCAGGAAGAGCCTCACCAGCCGCGCGCCCACCAGGCCGCCGACGATGATCAACAGGCCGGCGACCACGCCGCCGAGGGTGACCGGCGTGCGGCCGATGGCGAAGAGGACGAGGCCGTCCAGGTCGTTCAAGGTCTCTGGCACCTCAGCGTTTACGGCCCAGGGGGTGTTTGGTTTCGACCACCTCGCGCAGGCGCTCGCCGGCGACATGGGTATAGATCTGGGTGGTGGCGATGTCGGCGTGGCCCAGCAGGGTCTGCACGACCCGCAGGTCGGCTCCACCTTCCAGCAGGTGGGTGGCGAAGGCGTGGCGCAGCACGTGCGGGCTGACCTTGGCCGGATCGACCCCCGCCGCCAGCGCCGCCTCGTCGAGAAGCTGGGCGACGCGCCGCGCGGTCAGCCGGCCGCCCTTGCCGCGGGAGGGGAACAGCCAGGGGCTGGCCTTCTCGCCCCTGGGCAGGAAGCTGGCGCGCACCTCCAAATAGGCCTTCACGGCAGCCCGGGCTGCGCCGTTCAGCGGAGCGAGCCGCTCCTTGCCGCCCTTGCCCTTGACGATCAGGTAGGCGGGATCGCGCGCCACCGCCGCCAACGGCAGGCTCACCAGCTCGGAAATCCGCAGGCCCGAAGCGTAGAGCAGCTCGACCAGGCAGGCGAGGCGCAGGCCCTGCGGACCATCCCTTTCGCCGGCGGCGGCGATCAGGCGGGCGACCTCGTCGGGGCTGAGCACCTTGGGCAGCGGACGGCCCTTCTTGGGCGCATCGACGCGGCGGGAGGGATCGTCCTGGCGCCACCCCTCGCCCAGCACGAAGCGGTAGAACTGGCGCACCGCCGCCCGGCGCCTGGCCGCCGTGGCCGGCGAGAGCCCGCGGGCGGCGAGATCGGCGAAGTAGGCCTCGACATCCTCGGCCGAGGCGTCGGCGAGGTCCCGCCCGCGGCCGGCCAGGAAGCCGGAGGCGTCGGCCAGGTCCTTGCCATATGCAGTCAGGGTGTTGCGGGCGGCGGCCCGCTCCACCGCCATCATCTCCAGGAAGGCTTCGG
>JAQVDF010000416.1 GCA_028698405.1 Phenylobacterium sp.
GGGGAGGGCGGCCGGGTGTCGGGGCTCACGCTGAAGGACGGCCGCACCATCCCCTGCGACCTCCTGGTGATGGCCGTCGGCATCCGGCCGAACACGCGTCTGGCCGCCGAGGCCGGCCTGAACGTCGCCCGCGGCGTGGTGGTGGACGACCAGATGCGCACTTCGGACCCGGCCGTCTTCGCCATCGGCGAGTGCGCCGAGCACCGCGGGATCGCCTACGGCCTGGTGGCGCCGATCTGGGAGATGTGCCGCACGCTCGGCGACGTGCTGACCGGCCGCGGCGGCGCCTACGAGGGCTCGCTGCTGCAGACCCGCCTCAAGGTCTCCGGCGTCGACGTCTTCTCGGCCGGCCGCTATGCCGGCGGGCCGGGCTGCGAGGACGTGGTGTTCCGCGACGCCGGCCGCGGCGTCTACAAGCGGGTGGTCCTGGAAAACGGCAGGATCGCCGGGGCGGTGCTGTTCGGCGACGCCGCCGACGGCGGCTGGTACTTCGACCTGATGAAGCGGGGCGAGGACGTCTCCGACGTCCGCGACACCCTGATCTTCGGCCAGCAGATTACGGAGGCCCTTCGGGGGGTGGACCCTAAGCAGGCCGTTGCGGCCATGCCGGACTCGCAGGAGGTCTGCGGCTGCAACGGCGTGTGCAAGGGCGCCATCGTCCAGGCGATCGGCGAGCATGCCCTGACGACGCTCGACGGGGTGCGCGCCCACACCAAGGCCTCGGCCTCCTGCGGCACCTGCACCCCGCTGGTCGAGAAGATCCTGCAGCTGACCCTGGGCGACGCCTTCGAGGCCCAGACCGGCCCGGCGCCGGTGTGCAAGTGCACGCATCACGGCCACGACGCGGTGCGCAAGGCCATCGTCGAGTTCGAGCTGAAGTCGATGCCGGCGGTGATGCAGGCGCTGGAGTGGACGACGCCCGACGGCTGCGCCGCCTGCCGGCCGGCGCTGAACTACTACCTGCTCTGCGCCTGGCCCGGCGAATACCGCGACGACAAGCAGAGCCGGTTCATCAACGAGCGGGCGCACGCCAACATCCAGAAGGACGGCACCTTTTCGGTGGTCCCCAGGATGTGGGGCGGCATGACCAGCGCCGCCGAGCTGCGGGCCATCGCCGACGTGGTCGACAAGTTCGCCATCCCTTCCGTGAAGGTCACCGGCGGCCAGCGCATCGACCTCTTGGGCGTCAGCAAGGACGACCTGCCCGCGGTCTGGGCCGACCTCAACGCCGCGGGCCTCGTTTCCGGCCACGCCTACGGCAAGGCGCTGCGCACGGTGAAGACCTGCGTCGGCTCCGAGTGGTGCCGCTTCGGCACCCAGGACTCCACGGGCCTCGGCGTGCGGCTGGAGAAGTTCATGTGGGGCTCGTGGACCCCGGCCAAGGTCAAGCTCGGCGTCTCCGGCTGCCCCCGCAACTGCGCTGAGGCGACCTGCAAGGACATCGGCGTGATCTGCGTCGACAGCGGCTACGAGATCCACGTCGGCGGAGCCGCCGGCCTGCACATCCGCGGCGCCGAGCTGCTCACAAAGGTCGCCACCGAGGAGGAGGCGGTCTGGACCATCTGCGCGGTGACCCAGCTCTACCGCGAGGAGGCCTGGTACCTGGAGCGGATCTACAAGTGGATGGACCGGGTCGGCCTCGACCGCATCCGCGCCGCTGTCGAGGACCCCGAGCAGCGCCGGGCCCTCTACGACCGCTTCGCCTACTCGCAGCGCTTCTACCGCATCGATCCTTGGGCCGAGCGCGTGGCCGGCCGCCACCAGGACGAATTCAATCCCCTGTCGCGCCGCATGGAGTTCGAGCCAGCATGAACGCTCTCGTGAAGGAACCCGTGATCGCCTGGACCGATGTCGGGGCGGTCACCGACATCCCGCTGCGCGGCGCCCGACGGGTGCCTACGCCCGGCGGCGACATCGCCGTGTTCCGCACCGGCGACAACCAGGTCTTCGCCCTGCGCGACAAGTGCCCTCACAAGGGCGGACCGCTCAGCCAGGGCATCGTCCACGGCCACGCCGTCGCCTGCCCGCTGCACAACTGGTCCATCGACCTGGCCAGCGGCGAGCCGCTCGGCGCCGACCGCGGCAAGGGCTGCGCGCCCGTGGCCCCGGTCCGGGTCGAGGACGGCCGCATCCTGCTCGGCGTGGTGAGGGGGTAGGGGCCGTGAGGCTTTCAGGTCGGCGGAGAGGCCCGCAAACGTGACCGACCGGCTCACGACCTGTCCCTACTGCGGCGTCGGCTGCGGGATCGCGGCGCGGGCGGGCGAGGCGCGCGGCCTGGCGGTGAAGGGCGATCCGGGCCACCCGGCCAACCGCGGCCGTCTGTGCTCCAAGGGGACCGCGCTGCCCTCGACGGTCAGCCTCGAGGGGCGGCTGCTGCATCCGATGGTCGGCGCGGCCCGGACCAGCTGGGAGGCGGCGGTCCGGCTGGTCGCCGACACCTTCGCCGAGACCATCGCCGAGCACGGCCCGGACTCGGTCGCCTTCTACGTCTCCGGCCAGCTGCTGACCGAGGACTACTACGCGGCCAACAAGCTGATGAAGGGCTTCATCGGCTCCGGCAACATCGACACCAACTCCCGGCTGTGCATGGCCTCGGCCGTGGCGGCCCACAAGCAGGCGTTCGGCGCCGACCTCGTGCCCGGCTGCTACGAGGACCTCGACCTCGCCGAGCTGGTGGTCTTCTCCGGCCACAACGCCGCCTGGACCCACCCGGTGCTGTTCCGCCGGCTGGAGCAGGCCAGGGCCCGCGGCCAGAACTGGATCGTCGTCGACCCGCGGCGCACCGAGACCGCCGAGGGCGCCGACCTCTTCCTGCCGATCGC
>JAQVDF010000417.1 GCA_028698405.1 Phenylobacterium sp.
CGCCTTCCTGGACGAGGCGGCAGTCGGCCTCTACCACGCGGGCTACAGCCTCGCGAGCCGCACCATCGACGTGCTGTTCATCTGGCTGGGCACGGCCGGCGGGCCGGCGCTGGTCGCGGCCCTGGAGCGCGGCGGGCGCGAGGGTCTGGCCGCCGAAGCGCGCGAACAGGCGTCGCTGATGCTGCTCCTGACCGCCCCGGCGACCGTAGGCCTGGTGCTGGTCGCCGCTCCCCTGTGCGAGCTGATGGTCGGTCAGGACCTGCGCGACGGGGCCGCCCACGTGACACCCTGGATCGCGGCCAGCGCCCTGCTCTCGGGGCTCACCACCTACTACTTCCACCAAGCCTACACGCTGGGCCGCCGCACCGGGCTGCTGATCGCGGTCATGGCCGCGCCCGCGCTCGCCAACCTTGCGCTCAACCTGGTGCTGATCCCCGCCTACGGCCTCGACGGGGCGTTGTGGGCGACGCTGACCAGCTACGCCATCGGCCTCGTCGCCTCGATCTTGCTGGGCCGAAAGGTGCTGCCGATGCCGATCCCCTGGGCCCCGCTCGCCCAGGCCGCCTTCGCCTCGGCGGCGATGGCGGCAGTCGTGGTCTGCATCCCGCCGTTGGGCGGGATCGTGGAGCTGTTCCTGAAGGTGGCCGTGGGCGCCCTCGTCTACTGCGGATTGGTGCTGGCGATGGACGCCGGCGGCCTTCGCAGCCGCGCGCTGCCGCTGCTGCGCCGCTTCACGCCCGGAGCCGCCGCGTGAGCTGCGCCGGCGAGACCGTGTTCGACAACGCCACATGGACGGGAGCCTCGCCGCGGCTGTCGGTGCTGACGCCGTTCAAGGGCGACGATCCTACGCCGCTGATCGAAGCGCTCGGCCGCGAAAGCGTGGAAGCCGAGGTCGTGCTTCTTGACGACGGAACAGGCGATCCGGAGCTCGTCGCCCGTGTGAAGGCCGGCGTCGAGGCCCTTCAGCTGCCTGCCCGGCTTGTGGTGCTGGCCCGCAATGAAGGCCGGGCCAAGGGCCGCAACCGGCTGGTGCGCCACGCCCGCGCCGGCCACCTGCTGTTTCTCGATTCCGACATGCTGCCGGACGAGCCCGACTTTCTGGCCGCCTGGCTGGAGCTGATTGCGGCGGGAGATCCGGCGGTGGCGTTCGGCGGCTTTTCGCTCAGGCAGGCGGGCGAGGCCCCCGAGCACGCCCTGCACCGGGCCATGGCGCTGCACAGCGACTGCCTGCCGGCCGCGCGCCGGCGCCTGGCGCCCGAGAAGAGCGTCTTCACCTCCAACCTGCTTGTGCGCCGCGACGTGTTCGAAGCCGAGGCTTTCGACGAGGGCTTCGTCGGCTGGGGCTGGGAAGACGTGGAGTGGGCGATGCGGGTCGCCCGCCGCTGGCCGATCGTCCACATCGACAACACCGCCACCCACCTGGGCCTCGACCCGGACGCGACCATCGCCCGCAAGTACGAGGAATCCGCCGCCAACTTCGCCCGGGTGGTCGCCGCCCACCGCGAGGTGGTCTCGTCCTACCCCAGCTACCGAGCGGCCAGGCTGCTGAAGCGCGCGCCGCTGAGGAGCCTCTGGCGGCCGTGGCTGAAGCGCTATGCCCTCGCCCGGGTGGCGCCGGTCCGCACCCGCGCCTTCGCCATGCGGCTCTATCGGGCGGCCCTCTACGCGGAGGCGGTCTGATGGAGGCCTACCACGCGGACTCCAGCCTGAGGGGCAAGCTGCGCCGCCGGCTGGTGCGGCTCGTCCACCGGCGTCCGCTGGCCGAGGCGCCTGGCCGGCCGATGATCTCCTTCACCTTCGACGACGCCCCTGTCACCGCCGCGCGGACGGGCGCCGAGATCCTGGAGGCGCGAGGCGCGCGGGGCGTCTTCTACGCCTGCGCCGGGCTGGTCGGGAGCGAGGGGCCGATGGGCCGCTACGCCGCGTCCGACGACTACCTGCGCCTCGCCGAGGCTGGCCACGAGATCGGCTGCCACACCTATTCCCACCTCGACTGCGGTCGCGCGAGCGCGGCCACGGCGCTGGCCGAGGCCGCTCGCAACGCGGACCGGTTCGAGGCCTGGGGCCTGCCCTGCCCCGAGACCTTCGCCTACCCCTACGGCGATGTGTCCGCCGGCCCGAAGGCGATCCTCGCCCGGCGGTTTTCGCTGCTGCGCGCCCTGCATCCGGGGTTGGTGGAGCGGGGAAGCGACCTCAATCAGGCGCCTGCCGTCGGGATCGAGGGAGAGCACGGCGAGGCGAGCGCCCGCCGCTGGCTGGAGCGGGCGCGCGCACGCAACGCCTGGCTGATCCTCTACACCCACGACGTCCGCCCCGAGCCCTCGCCGTGGGGCTGCACGCCGGACGCCCTGACGGCCCTGCTCGATGCGGCGTTGGAGGCCGGCTTCGAAGTGGTCACCGTCGCAGAGGGCGCCCGACGGCTGGCCGGCGCGCGCGCCTAGTCCTCGACCCCCATGTCGCGCCGCCGCGCGCGCTTGCGGGCGGCCTTGGCGACGTGGACCCAGCGCCGGCGCCAGGCCTCGCGCGCCACCGGGTCCTCCTTGCGGTCGAGGTGGTCGAGTTCGCGCTGCAGCTTGACGTAGCCGCGCCAGCGGTCCTCGCCGAGCTCGCCGGCTTCGCGAGCCGCACGAACGGCGCAGCCGGGCTCGGTCTCGTGCCGACAGTCGCGGAACCGGCACGACGCCGACAGGGACTCGATCTCCGAGAAGGCCGCAGAGACACCTCCGCCCGGATCCCAGAACGCCAACTCGCGCATCCCCGGCGTGTCGAGGATCAGCCCTCCGCCGGGCAACCGCACGAGCTCGCGATGCGTGGTGGTGT
>JAQVDF010000015.1 GCA_028698405.1 Phenylobacterium sp.
AAAGGAAAAAGACCGAGATGAAATGATAATCAAATTTCATCAACCTATAGCAAAAATTGCTGACGAAGCAAGTCAGTTAATTAATGATACGACCTGGAACGTCGAGGAAGGCGAGGAGGAGCCGGTCGGCATCATCCGCCTGTCCGACGCCAAGCGGACCGACAAGGACGCCTTCGTGGGCAAGGTCTACGAAGAGATCCTGCCGCCGTTCGAGTTCGGCCGCGTGCAGACCCAGATGGCCCGCCAGGTGGTGACCTCGAAGGTCCGCGAGGCCGAGCGCGAGCGCCAGTACGAGGAGTTCAAGGACCGGGTCGGCGAGATCGTCAACGGCGTGGTCAAGCGGGTCGAGTACGGCAACGTCGTCGTCGACCTGGGCCGCGGCGAAGGCATCATGCGCCGCGACCAATCGATCCCGCGCGAGAACTTCAACATCGGCGACCGGATCCGCTGCTACATCTACGACGTGCGCCGCGAGACCAAGGGCCCGCAGATCCTGCTGTCCCGCGCCCACGGCGGCTTCATGGCCAAGCTGTTCGCCCAGGAGGTGCCGGAGGTCTACGACGGGGTCATCGAGATCCGCGCCGTGGCCCGCGACCCGGGCAGCCGCGCCAAGATGGCGGTGGTCTCCAACGATTCCTCCATCGACCCGGTCGGCGCCTGCGTCGGCATGCGGGGCTCGCGCGTGCAGGCGGTGGTCGCCGAGCTGCAGGGCGAGAAGATCGACATCATCCAGTGGAGCCCCGACGAGGCGACCTTCATCGTCAACGCCCTGGCCCCCGCCGAGGTCAGCAAGGTGGTGATGGACGAGGAGGACGAGCGGGTCGAGGTGGTGGTGCCCGACGATCAGCTGTCGCTGGCCATCGGCCGGCGCGGCCAGAACGTGCGCCTCGCCAGCCAGCTGACCGGCTGGCAGATCGACATCATGACCGAGAGCCAGGAGAGCGAGCGCCGTCAGCGCGAGTTCACCGAGCGCACCGCCCTGTTCCAGGAAGCCCTGGACGTGGACGAGGTCATCGCCCAGCTGCTGGTCACCGAGGGCTTCGCCTCGGTCGAGGACGTGGCCTACGTCGACGCCTCGGAGATCGCCGCCATCGAGGGCTTCGACGAGGACACCGCGGAGGAGATCCAGGCCCGGGCCCGCGACTGGCTCGACAAGGAAGCGGCCGAGTACGACGCCAAGCGCCGCGAGCTGGGCGTCGAGGACGCGCTGCTGGAAATCGAAGGCATCACCCTGCCGATGGCCGTGGCCCTGGGCGAGAACGACGTGAAGACCGTCGAGGACCTGGCCGGCCTGGTGCCCGACGACCTGCGCGGCTGGTTCGAGTCCAAGAACGGCGAGCGGGTCCGCGAGCCCGGCATCCTGGAGGCCTTCGGCCTCGACGCCGCCGACGCCGAGCTGCTGATCATGCGCGCCCGGGTGGCGATGGGCTGGGTCGATCCCTCCGAGCTGCCGCAGGCCGACGAGGGCGAGCCCGATCCCGAGGACCTGGAAGCCGCCGAGATGCTCGGCGAGGCGCGCGACGCCTGAGCCGTCTAAGGCAGGGCCGCGTGGTCGCCTGACCCGCGGCCCGGTCTCGGGAGTGCGCGCATGACCACCCACGCCGAAGCCCACCGCGAGCGCCGCGACATCGTTTCCGGCCATCCGATGGACGAAGACCGGCTGATCCGCTTCGTCGCGGGGCCGGACGGAACGGTGGTCCCGGATCTCGGCCGCAAGCTGCCGGGGCGGGGAATCTGGGTGGCCGCCGACCGCGCGGCGGTCGAACAGGCGGTGAAGAAGAACGCCTTCTCCAGGTCCGCCAAGACCAGGCTCGCGCCCCCGGCCGACCTCGCCGACCAGGTGGAGGCGCTTCTGTCGCGGCGGGTTCTGGACGGACTCGGGCTTGCAAGACGCGCCGGGGCGCTTATCTCGGGGTTCGAGAAGACGGCCGCCGCGATCAGGAGCGGCCGGGCGCGCTGGCTGGTCGAGGCGACCGACGGCGCCGAGGACGGCAGGCGCAAGCTGCTGGCCCTGACTCGCAAGGTTCCCCAGCCGCCCGAAGTGCTCGGCATCTTCACCTCCGAGCAATTGGGTTTGGCCTTGGGGCTGGAGAATGTGATACACACCGCCTTCCTTGCGGGGCGCGTAGCCGAGCGCTGGACGGTCGACGTCCGGCGCCTGTCCGGCTTCCGTCCGCTCCTTCCTGCGAGTTGGCGCGAGGAGCCGGTACCGGGCGATGGGGCTTAGGCTCCGTGGCCCATGAGCTGTTTTCAAGACGTGGGGCCGGATTTGCCGGCCGCTGAGTAAAGCGAGCGCATGAGCGACGAGAACAACAACGGCCGACCTGGCGGACGCCCGCCCCTGACCCTCAAGCCCCGCGGTGCAGGGTCGGTCAGCGCTGGCACCGTGAAGCAGAGCTTCAGCCACGGCCGTTCCAAGACCGTGGTCGTGGAGACCAAGCGGCCGCGCACGCACGCGCCGCAGGGCGGCAATATGGCCGGCCCGTCCGCGGCCGAGCGCCGGGGGTTCGACGGCGGCCGCGCCGGTCCCTCCGCTGCGCCGCGCGGTCCTGCGCCGGGCGCCGACGGCTCGAACCTGTCGCCCGAGGAGCAACGCGCCCGCCAGCGGGCCATTGAGCTCGCCCGCGAACAGCAAGTCCGCCAGGCCGCCGAGCGCCGCGCCCGCGAAGAGCGCGCCCGCGCCGAAGCCGAAGCCGCTGCGCGCGCCGTCGCGCAGGCCGCCGCCGCGCCGCAGACGCCGGCCGCTCCCGAGCCGCCGGCCCAGCAGGCCCAGGCCCCCGCCGCTCAGCAGCCCCAGGCTCCGCAGGCTCCGCAGGCGCCCAGCGCGCCGCAGACTCCGGCGCCGGCCGCCCCGCGGGCGAGCGCGCCCGGCCAGACGCGCACCTACACGCCCTCGGCCGACCGCCGCGACGACCGGCCGAGCACCACCACCTACCGCCCGGAGCGGCCCTCGGCCCGCTTCGAGGGTGCGAGCTTCAACCAGCGCGCCCCGCGGCAGGACGACGGCTTCCGACGCGACCGCGACGATCGCGGACCGCGTCCGACGGGCGAGCGTCAGGCCCAGCGCCCCGCGCCGGGCGGCCGCCCGGCGCGTCCGGGCGACACCGTCCGCTACTCGGCCCTGGCTCCGCGGCCTGCGCCGGGCGGCGCGCCGCGCCCAGGCGGCCCGCGTCCGCCGCGCGTCGGCGCTCCTGCGCCGCCCGCGACACCCGAAATCCAACGGGCCACCCGCCAGCCGCCGCGCCCCGGCGTCAACCTCGACCGCCGTCCGGACGACGACGACGACGCGCGCCGCCGGGCGAACGCCCCCAAGGCGATCAGCCGCGTCAAGGGGGCCCCGCAGCGCCGCGAAGGCCGCCTGACCATCCAGGCCGTGGCCGGAGACGACGAGGGCGCGGTCGAACGGATGCGCTCCCTGGCCTCGGTCCGCCGGGCTCGCGAACGCGAGCGCGAAAAGCGCAAGGGCGGCGCCCAGGAGCAGGTGCGCACGGCCCGTGAGGTCGTCATCCCCGACGTCATCACCGTCAGCGAACTGGCCAGCCGGATGGCCGTCCGCGGCGTCGAGGTCATCAAGTTCCTGATGCGTCAGGGCGTGATGCTGAAGATCAACGACGTTATCGACAACGACACCGCCGAGCTGGTGGCCACCGAGTTCGGCCACACCGTCAAGCGCGTGTCGGAAGCCGACGTCGAAGAGGGCTTCATCGGCGCCGAGGACGTCGACGATCATCTGCTGCCGCGCCCGGCGGTGGTGACCGTGATGGGCCACGTCGACCACGGCAAGACCAGCCTGCTCGACGCCCTGCGCTCCACCGACGTGGTGTCCGGCGAGCACGGCGGCATCACCCAGCACATCGGCGCCTATCAGGTGCGGCTGGAGAACGACCAGCGGGTCACCTTCCTGGACACCCCCGGCCACGCCGCCTTCTCGGCGATGCGGGCCCGCGGGGCCAACGTCACCGACATCGTCATCCTGGTGGTGGCGGCGGACGACGGGGTGATGCCGCAGACCGTGGAAGCCATCCAGCACGCCAAGGCGGCCGGCGCCCCGATCATCGTGGCGATCAACAAGATCGACAAACCGGACGCCGATCCGAACCGGGTGATCAACGAGCTGCTGCAGTACGAGATCGTCGTCGAAAGCCTCGGCGGCGACACCCAGGTGGTGCACGTCTCCGCGCTGAAGCGGCAGGGCCTGGACGAACTGATCGAGGCCATCCTGCTGCAGGCCGAACTGCTGGACCTCAAGGCCAACCCGGACCGCACCGCGGACGGCGTGGTCATCGAGGCCAAGCTCGACCGGGGCCGCGGGGCGGTCTCCACGGTGCTGGTCAAGCGCGGCACCCTGAAGCGCGGCGACATCGTCGTGGCCGGGTCCAACTTCGGCCGCGTTCGCGCCCTGCTCAACGAGCGCGGCGAACAGCTCGACGAGGCCGGCCCCTCCACGCCGGTCGAGATTCTCGGCCTGGACGGCACGCCCGATCCGGGCGAGCCCTTCGCCGTGGTGGAGAGCGAGGCCCGGGCCCGCGAAATCACCGAGTACCGCATCCGCGTCAAGCGCGAGAAGGCCGGCGCTCCGGTGCAGGGCGCCTCGCTGGCCGAGATGATGGCCAAGCTCGCCGACAAGAAGGTCTCCGAGCTGCCGGTCCTCATCAAGGCGGACGTCCAGGGCTCGGCCGAAGCCATCGTCGGCTCGCTGGACAAGCTGGCCACCGACGAGGTCCGCGCGCGGATCATCCTGTCGGGGGCCGGTGCGATCAGCGAAAGCGACGTGATGCTGGCCAAGGGCGCCGGCGCGCCGATCCTCGGCTTCAACGTCCGCGCCTCCAAGCAGGCGCGCGACCTGGCCGAGCACGAGGGCGTCGAGATCCGCTACTACGCGATCATCTACGACCTGATCGACGACATCAAAGGCGTGCTCTCGGGCATGCTGGCGCCGATCCAGCGCGAAACCTTCCTCGGCAACGCCGAGGTGCTGCAGGTGTTCGACATCACCAAGGTCGGCAAGGTCGCCGGCTGCCGCGTCACCGACGGCGTGGTCCGCAAGGGCGCCCGTGTCCGGATCATCCGCCAGGACGTGGTGGTGCTCGAGCTCGGCGTCCTGCAGACGCTCAAGCGCTTCAAGGACGAGGCCAACGAAGTCCAGGCCGGCCAGGAATGCGGCATGACCTTCCAGGGCTTCCAGGACATCAAGCCCGGCGACGTCATCGAGTGCTTCACCCTCGAAGAGGTCAAGCGCTCGCTCTGACGGCCACCGAGCCGCTCAACGATCAGGGCCCCGGAGGCGACTCCGGGGCCCTTTTCGCGCCTGGCCGGCCGGCGCCATAGTCCGGCCATGCCTGCGCAGGATCACCGGGCCATGCCGCGTCTCGCCGCCCTCTTGGCCGCCGTCCTGCTGCTCGCCGGCTGCGCCACCGTGCAGCGCTACGATGCGGCCCAGGACGTCCACGCTCTGCTGGTCGCGATCCGCGACAACGACCGCGCGACCTTCGACCGGCACGTGGACCGCCGGGCCTTGAAGCGCCAGCTCGAGGCCCGGCTGATCGACGAGGCGCAGGGCTCGGGGGCGCCCGGCCTGCTTCAAGGCCTCGGGATCACCCTGGTCGAGCCGGTCGCCGAGCTGGCCGGCGAACTGCTGATCCAGCCGAGGGTGTTCCGCTGGGTGGCCGAGTCCTACGGCTATCGCCGCACCGACCCGCTCCCCAGCCCGATGGCCATCTCGCCGGCCCTGCGGCCGATCGGCGGCGGCCGCGTCTGCGCGACGACCAAGTCCGGCGGGCCCTGCGTGCTGGTGTTCGCCCGCAGCGAGGGCGTCTGGAAGCTGAGCGGCTTCGAGGGCGACATTTCGATGCTGCGCGCGCGCCGCTGAGGCGCCTAACATGGGCCATGGACAAGCCCGTCGAGCTGCCCGGCTACCAGCGCTTCGAGTTCGCCCACGAGGGGCGGACGCGGACGGTCTACCGCAAGGGGACCGGGCCCGCCGTCATCGTGATCCACGAGATGCCGGGGTTGCACCCGCTGGTGCTGCGCTTCGCCGACCGGGTCGCCGAAGCCGGCATGACCGTCTTCTGCCCGAGCCTGTTCGGCGAACCGGGCCGGCCGGTCTCGGCCGGCTATGCGCTGGGCGAACTGGCCAGGGGCTGCGTGCGGGCCGAATTCGCCGCCTGGGCGACCGACCGATCGAGTCCCATCGTCGACTGGCTGAGGGCGCTGGCCCGCAAGGCCCACGGCGAGTGCGGCGGAAACGGCGTGGGGGCGGTCGGCATGTGCTTCACCGGCGGCTTCGCCCTGGCGATGATGACCGATCCGGCCGTGGTCGCTCCGGTGCTCTCCCAGCCCTCGCTGCCGCTGCCGTTCGGGTCGCAGAAGCGCGCCGCGGCGATCGGCGCCTCGCCCAGGGAGATCGCCTGCGTCCGCCAGCGGCTGGAGGCGGAGGACCTTTCGATCATCGGCCTGCGGTTCTTCCGCGACCCCTTCGTGCCGGACGCCCGCTTCAAGACCTACCGGACCGAGTTCGGGACGCGCTTCGAGGCGATCGAGATCGATCCCAAGGACGCCGCACCCGGGCCCGGCCCGCCCCACTCGGTGCTGACCATCCATCTGAACGAGGACGGCCCCACCAAGGCGGCCGAGCGACGGGTGATCGAGTTCTTTCGCCAGCGGACCGGCGCGGACGCCTGAGGCCGCGCTCGACTTCGTGCGCACGCGGCGCTAGAAGCCCCGCCTCCCCTGAGCCGGGCGTCCGAACCGCCCTCCAGGCCCGACACGAGGCATCGCCATGAAGCGCTCATCGCCGCACGGCCGCGGCCAGCCGCAAGGCCCATCCCAACGACAGCTGCGCGCCGGCGAGCTGGTGCGGCACGCCCTCGTCGAGGTGCTGCGCGAAGAGGACATCAGCGACGAGGCGCTGGAAGGCGTCTCGGTCACCGTCACCGAGGTGCGGATGAGCCCGGACCTGAAGCACGCCACCTGCTTCGTCGAGCCGCTGGGCGGCGGCCACGCGGCCGAGGTGGTGGCGGCGCTGAACCGTCACAGCCGCTTCCTGCGCGGCCGGCTGGGGCGGCACATCGAGCTGAAGTTCACGCCCGACCTGAAGTTCCTGCACGACGAGAGCTTCGACGAGGCCGCCCGGATGGATCGCCTGTTCCAGGACCCGCGCGTGCAGCGCGACCTGGCCAGCGACGAGGACGACTGATGGGGCGGCGGCGCAAGGGCGAAGCGGTCTCGGGTTGGGTCTGCCTGGACAAGCCCTACGACCTCACCTCGACGCATGCGGTCAGCCGCGTGCGGCGGATCTTCAACGCCCAGAAGGCCGGCCACGCCGGCACGCTGGACCCGCTGGCCACCGGCATCCTGCCGATCGCCCTGGGCGAGGCGACGAAGACGGTTCCCTTCCTGGTCGACGCCGACAAGTCCTATCGCTTCACCCTGGCCTGGGGCGCGACCACCACCACCCTCGACCGCGAGGGCGCCGTGGTGGCGACCTCCGACGTGCGGCCGACGCGCGAGCAGGTGGAGGCCGCGCTCCCCCGCTTCATCGGCGAGATCGACCAGGTCCCGCCCGCCTTCTCGGCGGTGAAGGTGGAGGGCGAGCGGACCTACGACCTGGCCCGCGCCGGCGAGGCGGTCGAGCTGTCCGCCCGCAAGGTGCAGATCCACGACCTGCAGATCGTCGACCTTCCCGACCCGGACCACCTCGCCCTGGAGATGGACTGCGGCAAGGGCACCTATGTGCGCGCCTTCGTCCGCGACCTGGCCGAGGCGCTGGGCGCCTGCGCTCACGTCGCCGAGCTGCGCCGCACCCGCGTGGGGCCGTTCGGGGAGGATCGGGCGATCACGCTGGATGTTCTCGAAGATTTAGGGCATAAGGCCCGCCCATCGGAGGCCCTGCTTCCGGTCGAGACCGTGCTGGACGACATCCCGGCGCTGGCCGTGACCGCCGAAGACGCCTTCCGATTGAAGCAGGGACGCTCGATCGTTCTCGTTCCCCGTCAGGTGGAAGCGCTCAAGGCCCGGCTTGCGCCGGGGTCCAGGACCGTTTCCGCGATGGAGGGAGGGATCCTCGTGGCGCTCTGCGAGATGCGCGCCGGCAAGCTCGAGCCGTCGCGGGTCTTCCATCTGGACCGAGCGGAGAACTGACCGATGTCGATCACGGCCGAACGCAAGGCTGAACTGATCAAGACCCACGCTCGCGGCGACGCGGACACGGGCAGCGCCGAAGTGCAGGTGGCGATCCTCACCGAACGCATCGCCAACCTCACCGAGCACTTCAAGACGCACAAGAAGGACAACCACTCGCGCCGGGGCCTGCTGAAGCTGGTCTCCCAGCGCCGCTCGCTTCTCGACCACCTGAAGGAGCGCGACGTCCAGCGTTACCAGGCCCTGATCGAGAAGCTCGGTCTGCGCCGCTGACACATCGCCGCCCCCGCCAATGCGCGGGGGCGTCGCATATCGGGGTTCAGCCCCAGGCCGGTCGGCTGTAGGATCGACCGCACGTATTTTCCGTCGCCCCCTCGTGACAGGCCGAGGGGACCCAGCGGCGGAGCATCGGGGTTCTCCGACGTGGAGGACCTCGTCACACGCCGAGGGTTCAGACGAAATCCTCGATCCGCCTGTTCGTTTGGAGAGGATTTCGGAACCCCGACGCCCTGTCCGCCCCCGCCGGGAATCCGCCCGCGGGATGAGAAAGAAGCACAATGTTCGATATCAAGAGAAAGACCATCGAGTGGGGCGGCAAGACGCTCACCCTCGAAACCGGCCGCATGGCCCGCCAGGCCGACGGCGCCGTCGTCGCGACCTATGGGGAGACGATGGTCCTGGCGACCGCCGTCTACGCCAAGAGCGCCAAGCCCGGCCAGGACTTCTTCCCGCTGACCGTGAACTATCAGGAGAAGTTCTACGCCGCCGGCAAGATTCCCGGCTCCTTCCCGCGGCGTGAGACCGCCCCGACCCAGAAGGAGACCCTGACCAGCCGTCTGATCGACCGTCCGATCCGGCCGCTGTTCGTGAAGGGCTTCAAGAACGAAGTCCAGGTGGTGGCCACCGTTCTGGCCCACGACCTCGAGAACGATCCCGACATCGTCGCCATGGTCGCTTCGTCGGCCGCTCTGGTGCTGTCCGGCGCGCCCTTCATGGGCCCGATCGGCGCGGCTCGCGTCGGCTACATCGACGGCGAATACGTTCTCAACCCGACCCTCGACGAGATGAAGGAGAGCCGGATGGACCTGGTGGTCGCCGGCACCGCCGACGCCGTCATGATGGTCGAGTCCGAGATCCAGGAGCTGACCGAAGAGCAGGTCCTGGGCGCCGTCTCCTTCGCCCACAAGGGTATGCAGCCGGTGATCGAGGCGATCATCGAGCTGGCCGAGCACGCGGCCAAGGATCCGTTCGAGTTCGAGCCGGAAGACACCGAGGCCGTCAGGGCCAAGATGAAGGAACTGGTGGGCGCGGACATCGACGCCGGCTACCGCATCGCCCAGAAGGGCGAGCGTCACGAGGCCATCGCCGCGGCCAAGGCCAAGGCGGTGCAGGCGCTCGGCCGCTCGGACACCAACCCCGAGGGCTACGACCCGCAGAAGCTGTCCGAGGTGTTCAAGGAGCTGGAGGCCGACGTCGTCCGCCGCGGCATTCTGGAGACCGGCGTGCGCATCGACGGCCGCCCGGTCGACAAGGTCCGCCCGATCGTCTCGGAAGTGGGCGTGCTGCCCCGGGCTCACGGCTCGGCGCTGTTCACCCGCGGCGAGACCCAGGCTCTGGTGGTCGCCACCCTGGGCACCGGCGACGACGAGCAGCTGATCGACGCCCTTGAAGGCAAGTACTACGAGAAATTCATCCTGCACTACAACTTCCCGCCGTTCAGCGTCGGGGAGACGGGCCGGATGGGCGCCCCCGGCCGGCGTGAAGTCGGCCACGGCAAGCTCGCCTGGCGGGCTCTGCGGCCGATGCTGCCGAGCCACGAGGAGTTCCCCTACACCATCCGCCTGGTCTCGGAGATCTTCGAGTCCAACGGTTCGTCGTCGATGGCTTCGGTCTGCGGCGGCTCGCTGGCGCTGATGGACGCGGGCGTGCCCCTGAAGAAGCCGGTCAGCGGCATCGCCATGGGCCTGATCCTCGAAAAGGACGGCTTCGCCGTTCTGTCCGACATCCTCGGCGACGAGGACCACCTCGGCGACATGGATTTCAAGGTGGCGGGGACGGCCGACGGCATCACCTCGCTGCAGATGGACATCAAGATCGCCGGCATCACCGAGGAGATCATGAAGCAGGCCCTCGGCCAGGCGAAAGCCGGCCGCGAGCACATCCTCGGCGAGATGTCCAAGGCCATGGAGGCGCCGCGCGCCGAACTCGGCGAGTTCGCGCCCAAGATCGTCACCATGAAGATCCCCGTGGACAAGATCCGCGAGGTGATCGGCTCGGGCGGCAAGGTGATCCGCGAAATCGTCGAGAAGACCGGCGCCAAGGTCGACATCGAGGACGACGGCACCATCAAGGTCGCGGCCTCGGAGCAGTCGAAGATCGACGCGGCCATGGACTGGATCAAGTCCATCGCCCAGGAGCCGGAAGTCGGCCAGATCTACACCGGCAAGGTGGTCAAGATCGTCGACTTCGGCGCCTTCGTGAACTTCTTCGGCGCCAAGGACGGCCTGGTCCACGTCTCCCAGATCTCCAAGGAGCGCGTGAACAAGGTTTCCGACGTGCTGCAGGAGGGCCAGACCGTGAAGGTCAAGCTCCTCGGCTTCGACGAGCGCGGCAAGACCCGTCTGTCGATGAAGGTCGTCGACCAGGAGACCGGCGAGGACCTGTCGAAGAAGGAAGACCAGCCGGAGACCGCGGAAGCCTGAGGGCTATTCGTACCTCTTCGGACGAAATCCGGCGGCCGCAGCGATGCGGCCGCCTTTTTCGTGGAGCCTCATGAGGCGGGGCGTAGCGGCACGAAGGCGACCGGCATCACCCGCCGCTCGCCGACCCGGCCGGAGGCGTCCTTCTCCACGACCATAAGCTGCTGAGCGCCGCGGCGCCCGACAGGGATCACCATGCGCCGGCCGGGGCGCAGCTGCTCGACCAGCGCCGGGGGAACGAAGGGCGCGCCTGCGGTGACCACAATGGCGTCGAACGGGGCCTCCTCCGGCCAGCCCAGGTATCCGTCGCCGGCGCGGACCTCGACGTTCCGGTAGTCCAGCCGCGCCAGCCGTTCGGCCGCGCTGTCCGCCAACGCCTCGACCAGCTCGATGCTGAACACCTGCCGCACCAGGAGGGAGAGGATCGCCGCCTGGTAGCCCGAGCCGGTTCCAACCTCGAGCACCCTGTCCGCGGGGCGCGTCGCCGCCAGCTCCGTCATTGCGGCCACCACCAGCGGCTGGGAGATGGTGGCCTGGTGGCCGATCGGCAGGGGATGGTCGCCGTAGGCCACGTCCTGCAGGTCGGGCGGCACGAACCGGTGGCGGGGCACGGCCTCGAAGGCGGCTCCCACCCTGGGGGTCAGCCGGCGCACCTCGCCCGCCGCGCCGGCGGCCAGCAGCTGGCGGATGTTGCGCACCATGCTCTGGCGCGCAGCCTCGCGCCCGTCGCTTTCGGCCCGGGCGCAACCGGGCAGGGCCAGCAGCGGCGCCAGAAGCGCCAGTCTTCGTCGCGTCGGGTCCATCGACGCCGCCTTCGCCACGCGATGCAACAACCGGCCGGCTGCCGGTAAAGTTTCGCGCCCGTCGTGGACGTCCCCGCGCCGCAAGACGGGCCGCGCGCGGAAGTGATCGGCGGGCGGCTTTCCCGCCCGGCGGCCGGCGCCCATCTCTAGGGCGGCGCTGCGGCTGCGGCCTCGGCGCACGGTCCAGAGATGCTCCGATGACCCTGCGACGACTGCTGGCGACGCTGAAGGACCTCCCCAGACTGGCCCGGTTCGCGGCCCTGGCGGAGCTCGCCTACGACCGGGCGGCGCACGGCCAGTACGAGGCCGCCCTCGACCTGCTGCGCAAGGCCTACGCCGCCCGCGGCGAGACGGCTCCCTCGCCACGGGTGGGCGTAGAGCCCAATATGCTGGTGGTGCACATCGCAGGCCGGTTGCAGGACGTGCCGCTGACCCTGACCGCC
>JAQVDF010000418.1 GCA_028698405.1 Phenylobacterium sp.
GATCCGCCGCCACTGCGCATCCGTCAGCTCGTACCGCTTCACGCCCATCCCAGCCTCCGCTCAAAGCGGAGACCTATGAATCACGCGTCGCGCGCCCCGTGAATCCCTGAATGTCGATTGGACCTAGCGGAACGGCGGCTCGTCGAAGCTGCGCAGCTTGCGCGAGTGCAGCCGGTGGCCCTCCTCGCGCAGCAGGTCCATGGCGGCGAGGCCGATCTGCAGGTGCTGGCCGATGGCCCGCTCGTAGAAGGCGTTCGCCTGGCCGGGCAGCTTGATCTCGCCGTGCAGCGGCTTGTCCGAGACGCACAGCAGCGTCCCGTAAGGCACCCGGAAGCGGTAGCCCTGGGCGGCGATGGTGGCGCTCTCCATGTCGATGGCCACCGCCCGCGACTGGTTGAAGCGCAGCGCGGAGAGCGAATAGCGGAGCTCCCAGTTGCGGTCGTCGGTGGTCACCACCGTGCCGGTGCGCAGCCGCCGCTTGAGCGCATCGCCGTTCTCTCCGGTGACGATCTCGGCCGCCCGGTTCAGCGCCAGCTGCACCTCGGCGATGGGCGGGATGGGGATCTCCGGCGGCAGCACCGGGTCCAGCACATGGTCGTCGCGCAGGTAGGCGTGGGCCAGCACATAGTCGCCGATGGTCTGCGAGCCGCGCAGGCCGCCGCAGTGGCCGATCATCAGCCAGGCCTCCGGCCGCAGCACCGCCAGGTGGTCGGTTATGGTCTTGGCGTTGGGCGGGCCGACGCCGATGTTGATCAGCGACACGCCCCGGCGGCCCTGCGCCATCAGGTGGTAGCCGGGCATCTGGTGCTTGCGCCAGGGCGCCTCGGCGACGACCTGCTCGGCGTCGGCGGTGTCCTTCGTGACCAGCACCCGGCCGGCGGCGGACAGCGCCGTATAGGGCCCGTCCTCGGCCAGCTTTCCGATCGCCCAGCGGACGAACTCGTCGACGTAGCGGTGGTAGTTGGTGAACAGCACGTACTGCTGCACGTGCTCGGCGGGCGTGCCCATGTAGTGGGCGAGCCTCGCCAGCGAGAAGTCGGTCCTCAGCGCGTCGAACAGCGACAGCGGCTTGGCCTCGCGCTCGGCCGGCCGCCAGTAGCCGTCGGCCACCTCGTCGCCGATGTGAGCCAGCTCCGTAGTCGGGAAGTGGCTGGCGATGGCGTGGGCCGAGACGTCGGCCAGCGCCAGGTCCGAGCCGTCGAGCACGTACGGGAAGGGGATCTCCTGGGCCGAGCGGGCGACCTCGAGCTCGACGCCGAAGTCCTCGATCAGCAGGCTGAGCTGCTCGGTCAGGTAGTCGCCGAACAGGTCGGGCCGCGTCACCGTCACCGCATAGCGGCCCGGCGAGGAGACCCGGGCGTAGGCCCGCGACAGGCGCGGATAGTCCCGCCCCGGCGGCCAGGAGAGTCGCAGCTCCGGATAGACGAAGGCCCCCGAGCGGCGCAGCTTCGGGTCCGGCGGCGTCCCTTCCAGCAGGAAGCGCTTGAGCGCGGTCCGCAGCGCCTCGACCGAGGCGGCGTATTCGTCGGAAAGCCGCCCGACGATCTCGCGGGCGCGGTCCTTGGCGGTCATCGGCCCATATAGCCCTCGGTCGCGCACGGAGGCGAGCCGGCCATCTTGGCGCGGCCGCGGCAATCGCCATATCTGGGCCGATGAGCAACCATCTCCGCACCTTCGTCCTGCTCGCGGCGCTGACCGCGCTCTTCGTCGGCGCCGGCTACCTGGTCGGCGGCGCCGCCGGCATGGCCGTGGCCTTCGTGCTGGCGGCCGGCATGAACCTCGTCAGCTACTGGAACGCCGACAAGATCGTGCTGCGGATGTACCGCGCCGAGCCGGTGGACGAGCGCCACCCCGAGCCGCTGATCCGCAACTACGTCCGCGACGTGCTGGAGATGGCCGACCAGGCGGGCATGCCCCGGCCGGCGGTCTATGTGATCGAGAACCCGCAGCCCAACGCGTTCGCCACCGGTCGCGATCCCGCCCATGCGGCGGTGGCCGCCACCACCGGCCTGCTCTCGACGCTCGACCGGCGCGAGATCCGTGGGGTGATGGGCCACGAGCTGGCCCACGTGAAGAACCGCGACACCCTGACCATGACGGTGACCGCGACCATCGCCGGGGCCATCTCGGCGCTGGCCAACTTCGCCTTCTTCTTCGGCGGGCGCGACGGCGAGGGCCGCCCGGCCGGCATGATCGGAACCATCGCCGTGGCCCTGCTGGCCCCGATGGCGGCGGCGCTGGTGCAGTTCGCCATCAGCCGCGGCCGCGAATACGAGGCCGACCGCGGCGGGGCCGAGATCAGCGGCGATCCCCAGGCGCTGGCGTCGGCGCTGCAGAAGATCGAGGCCTACGCCCGCGGCGGCTATGTGAACCCCGACGCCGAGCGCAATCCGGCGACGGCGCACATGTTCATCATCAACCCGCTGTCCGGCCGCGGCGCCGACAACCTGTTCTCCACCCACCCGGCGACCCACAACCGCGTCGCGGCTCTGATGAAGCTGGGTGGCGGCGGCGTGCGGACCTCCGCGCCCCGCGCGCCGGCCCGCGGCACGGCCGTGCCGGTGACCCGTCAGGGTCCGCAATCGCCCTGGGGGTGAGCAGGTAGGGGCCGGAGCGCCCCCTACTCCGCCGGCAGCACGTTCTGGCTGCGCTTGGCCATCAGGTGGTCGAACTCGGCCCAGACGCCGGTGTCGCCGTGCCATTGGCCGCGGGTGGCGGCCTTGGAGTATTCGGTGGCGCGGGCCTCGAAGAAGTTGGCGTGCTCGACGCCCGAGAGCATCGACTGCAGCCAGGGCAGCGGGTTTTCCTTGACCCCGT
>JAQVDF010000419.1 GCA_028698405.1 Phenylobacterium sp.
CCTTGACCGAGCCGTCCGCTGAGACCGTCGCCTGCACCACCTCGGCGAAGTAGCCCAGGTGGCTGTAGTGGAAAGCCACGCCCTTGCCGGTTCCCTTCGGCAGCGGCTCGCCCCAGTTGCTCTTTTCGGCGACCAGCTTGAGAACGCCAGCCATTCGGCCCGCGGCATAGCCCCCCGGACCCGGCCCGCCGACCACTGGCTCGTCGCCCAGCAGCTTCAGCCGGAAGGCGACCGGATCGGCGCCCGCGGCAAGCGCCAGCTCGTCGATGAACGACTGCACGACGAAGGCGATGGCGTTGGAGCCCGGGGCCCGCAGCGGCCCGGTGGGCACGCCGAGCGGCATGGTCGAGACGCCCAGCCGGTAGTTCTTGAGGAACCGGCCGGGGAACTCGTTGGGGCTGATGTTGGCGCTGCGGGCGAAACCCTCGCCCTCGCCGAAGGTGACGAAGTGATCGTCCCAGGCGACGATGTTGCCGTCCGCGTCGACCCCACCCCGGAAGTGGTGGAAGCCGGCCGGCCGGTAGAAGTCGTGGCGCATGTCGTCTTCGCGCGTCCACACCAGCTTGACCGGCGCGCCGACCTTCTGGGCGATGGCCGCGACCTCGACCATGTAGTCGTTGGACAGCCGCCGCCCGAACCCGCCGCCCGAGCGGGTCATGTTGATGATGATGTTCTCGGGCGCGATGCCGAGTGTCTTGGCGACCAGCTGCTGGCCGGGCTCGGGTAGCTGGGTCGGAGCCCAGATCTCCATCTTGCCGTCCTTGAAGTGGGCCGTGCAGTTCTGCGGCTCGAGGGTGGCGTGGGCCAGGAACGGATAGGCGTAGGCCGCCTCGACGGTCTTGGCCGCGCCCTTCAATGCCGCCTCGACGTCGCCGTCATTGCGCAGGCTGCGGGCCGGCGCCCCCTTGGCCAGCTCGGCCGCCTTGGCCGCGAAGCCGGTGCTGGACTGGGCCGAGGTCGGGTGCTCGGACCACTGGATGTTGAGCTTCTGGCGCGCCTTGTTGGCGGCCCACCAGGTGTCGGCGATCACCGCCACGCCCGGAAGCAGCCCGTCGAGCTCGCTGCCGCCCTCGATGACGAAGGCGTCGCGCACGCCCTTCACCGACTTGGCGGCCTCGAGGTCGGCCTTGGCGACCTTGGCCCCGAACACCGGCGCCTTCTCGTAGGTGGCGTAAACCATCCCCGGCAGGCGGGTGTCGATGCCGAACAGCGGCTGGCCGGTGACGATCTGCGGCGAGGACACCTGCGGGGTGAACTTGCCGATGATCCGGTAGTCCTTGGGATCCTTCAGCGTCAGCGCGGCGACATGCTCCTTGGTCGGCGCCGGCAGGGCCGCGGCCCGCGCCGCCAGGCTGCCGTAGGAGGCGCGCTTCCTGGAGGCCTTGTGAACCACGAAGCCCGGCTCGGTGGAGAGCTCGGAGACCGGGACCTTCCATTGCTGGGCGGCCGCCTGCATCAGCATCGAGCGGCCGGCCGCGCCGACCCGGCGCAGCTCCTCCCAGTGCAGGGGCGTGGCCATCGAGCCGCCGGCGAACTGGCGCCCGAACGCGGCCGGGTTGTTGCCGGCCTGGTGCACGCGCACGCTCTTCCAGTCGACGTCCAGCTCCTCGGCGATCATCATCGGCAGCGAGGTCATCACTCCCTGCCCGATCTCCGGGTTCTTGGAGACGATGGTCACCGTCCCGTCGGGGGCGATGGTCAGGTAGGCGCCGATCTTGGCCCCCTCCTGCCCCTGCGCCGCAGCGGCGGCGATGTCGTAGGTCAGAGCCAGGCCGCCGGCGGCGGCCGCGACGGTCAGGAAGGTGCGGCGGTCGGTCTCGAAGGCGTCGAACGGAGCCATGCTCAGGCCTCCTTCGTCACGGGCTGCCCGGACGCCTGTTTGATGGCGTTGCGGATGCGGGTGTAGGTGGCGCAGCGGCAGATGTTGCCGCTCATCGCCGCGTCGATGTCGGCGTCGGTCGGCTTGGGGTTTGAGGCCAGCAGCGCGGTGGCGCTCATGATCTGACCCGGCTGGCAGTAGCCGCACTGGGCGACGTCCAGCTCGATCCAGGCCTCCTGCACCTTCTTGCCGATGGGGTTCTCGCCGATCCCCTCGATGGTGGCGATCTTGGCCGCGCCGACCGCCGAGACCGGCAGGCTGCACGAGCGCGCCGGCTGGCCGTCCAGGTGGACGGTGCAGGCGCCGCACAGGCCCACGCCGCAGCCGTATTTCGGCCCCACGATCCCCAGGCTGTCGCGCAGCGCCCACAGCAGAGGGGTGTCCTCGTCGACGTCGACCGTGTGGGTCTTGCCGTTCACGTTCAGATCGTAGGGCATGCCTGCTCTCCCCAAGTCGCCGAATCCTAGAGCCGGCCGCCCTCCTGCGGCAAGCCGCCTCATCCGTAGATCGGAACCGCTTGGATGCGCCGGGCCGCGATCGAGGCCCTGCGGAAAGCCCTCAGGCGCTTGCGCGGAGGGGCTGGCCGGCCCCCGCGGCCCGGGCCTGGGCGACCGCCTCGCCGATCACCAGCACCACCGGCCCCTCGGGCGCGGCGGCGGCGAGGGCGGCCGGCAGGTCGGCGAGGCTCGCGCCGATCAGCCGGGCGTCGGCGCGGCCGGCGTTCTCCACCGCAACGGCCGGGGTGTCTGGCGCCCGCCCCGCCCCGATCAGCCGCCCGGCGACGGCGGCGGCGGCGTCGCGGGCCATGTAGAGGGCGACGGTCGTCTGGGCGTCGGCCAGGGCGGCCCAGCCCTCCTCGACGACGGCCCCGTCCTGAACCCGGGCGGTGGCGAACGCGACGCGGCGGGCCTCGCCGCGATGGGTCAGCGGAAA
>JAQVDF010000420.1 GCA_028698405.1 Phenylobacterium sp.
CCCGCGAGGAGGCGGGCGAGGGGTTCAGCCTCAACATCCCCGACCCGCGGCCCGAGGAGCCCACCGACGAGGACGCCCGCAAGGCGCTGGAAGCCGAGGTGCGCCGGGCGCTGGGTGGCGAGCACGTCTCGCAGATGCGGCCCGGCGACGACGGCGAGAGCGTGGTTTCCGTGTCGATCCCCATCCAGCACGTGCAGGCGGTGCTCGGCGTTCTGACGCTGGAGGCGGGCGACGTCGACGAGATCATCGCCCGCGAACGGGCGGCGCTGCTGCCCTTCATCCTCATCGCCATCCTGGTGAACCTGATCTCGTCCTTCATGCTCAACCGGCTGGTCGCCCAACCGGTGAGAAGGCTGGCCAGGGCCGCCGACCGCGTGCGGCTGTCGCGGGCCCGCGCGATCAGCCTGCCGGACCTCGCCCAGCGCGACGACGAACTCGGCGACCTGACCCGCAGCCTGGAGGACATGACCCATGCGCTCAGCGAGCGGATGGACGCCATCGAGCGGTTCGCCGCCGATGTGGCGCACGAAATCCGCAACCCGCTCACCTCCATGCGCTCGGCGCTGGAGACCCTGGACCTGATCAAGGACCCGGCGGCCCGCGAGCGGCTGTTCCGCATCCTGCAGCAGGACATCCAGCGGCTCGACCGGCTGGTGACCGACATCTCCAACGCCTCGCGGCTGGACGCCGAGCTGTCGCGCGACACGCCCAGGGCGCTGGATCTCGGCCGTCTGCTGGGCGACGTGGTGGCGCTCTACCAGGCGACGTTGAAGCCCGGCGATGTCGGCGTGACCTTCATCGCCCCCGACACCCTGGAGCCGATCCGGGTGTCCGGCCGCGAGGGGCCGCTCGGCCAGGTGATCCGGAACCTGGTGGACAACGCCCGCTCGTTCAGCCCGCCCGGCGGCGAGGTGCGGGTGACCCTGGAGCGTCGCTCAGGCCAGGCGGTGGTGGTGGTCGACGACGATGGTCCGGGCATTCCGCCGGAAAACCTGGAGACGGTGTTCGAGCGCTTCTACACCTCCAGGCCGAAGGGGACGGCGTTCGGCGGCAATTCGGGCCTGGGCCTGTCCATCGCCCGCCAGATCGTCGACGCCCACGGCGGCCAGATCCGCGCCGAGAACCGCACCGACGCCGACGGCAAGGTGCTGGGCGCCCGCTTCACCATCCTGCTTCCCGAGGCGCGCCATTGATCCTGCATGCTGGGCTGATCGCCTGCTGGTCCGGCGGAAGCTGGCGGGGCGCATTGATCGAGGGGGCCTCCGGGGCCGGCAAGAGCGACCTGGCGCTGCGCTGCCTGGACGCCGGCTTCCGGCTGGTGGCCGACGACCGCACCATCGTCTGGCGTTCCGGAGGGCGGGTCTATGGCCGCGCGCCGGAGACCCTGTTCGGTCTCATCGAGGCGCGCGGCGTCGGCGTCCTGCCCGAGCCGGCGCTGGCCTACTGCGAGGTGGTCCTGGTGGCGGTCTGCGGCCCGGCAGAGCGGCTGCCCGAGCCGCAGACGGTGGTGCGCGGCGGCGGCCGATTGCCGCTGGTGGCGGTGTCTCCGCTGGAGCCTTCCGCGCCTGCGAAACTGCGTCGCGCAATCGAGCATCTTGGAGCCGGAGCCAAGACGGCGTATCTAGCCCGGCGCTCGGCCTCGCCTTGGCCGTCGACGACCGGGGATTCCCGTTGAGAAGCTGTCAATGATCGGCCTGGTGATCGTCACTCACGGCCGGTTGGCCGAGGAATTCATCTTCGCCATGGAGCACGTCGTGGGACCGCAAGCGGCGGTCGCGGCGATCTGCATCGGGCCGGAAGATGACATGGAGCGCCGCCGGCGCGACATCATGAACGCCTGCAGCCAGGTGGACGACGGCTCCGGCGTGATCCTGCTCACCGACATGTTCGGCGGAACGCCGTCGAACCTTGCCATCTCGGTGATGGAGCAGACCAAGGCCGAGGTGATCGCGGGTCTCAACCTGCCGATGCTGATCAAGCTGGCCAGCGTACGTCAGAAGCTGCCGCTGGAAGAGTGCGTCGCCGCCGCCCAGGAGGCCGGCCGCAAGTACATCTCCGTGGCCTCCTACGTGCTCGCCGGCGAAAAGTGACCACGACCCGCACCGTCGAGATCATCAACCAGCGCGGCCTGCACGCCCGCGCGTCGGCCAAGTTCGTCAAGACCGCGGCCGCCTTCGACGCCGAGGTGACGGTCACCAAGGACGGCACGACGGTGGACGCCCGCTCGATCATGGGCCTGATGATGCTGGCCGCCGGCCCCGGCTGCGAGATCGAGATCGCCGCCGAAGGCCCCGACGCCGAGGCCGCCCTCGACGCCCTGGTCACCCTGGTGGCCGCCCGGTTCGAGGAAGAGAAGTAGGCCGCGGCCGCTTCGCCTTCTCCTACACCGCTCCCATCGGCCGCATGCCGAGGTCGGCGAGCAGCGCCTCGTCGGTGGTCTTGTCGGGGTTGGGGGTGGTGAGCAGGCGGCCGCCGATGAAGATCGAGTTGGCGCCGGCGAGGAAGCAGAGGGCCTGCAGCTCCCGGCTCATGTGCTCGCGGCCGGCGGCGATGCGCACCATCGACTTGGGGCAGACGAGACGGGCGACGGCGATGGTCCGCACGAATTCCAGTCCGTCGACCGGCGGGGAATCGCCCAGCGGCGTGCCCTTGATCGGCATCAGGTCGTTGATCGGCAGGCTGTCGGGATGGGCGGGTAGGGTGGCCAGCGCTTGCAGCAGGCCGGCCCGGTCGCGACGCGTCTCGCCCAGGCCCACGATGCCGCCGCAGCAGGTGGCGATGCCCGCCTCGCGCACGGCGACCAGGGTGTCG
>JAQVDF010000421.1 GCA_028698405.1 Phenylobacterium sp.
GGGGTGACCAGCCCGGCGCCGCGGGAGGCGTTGACTTCCCCGGCGCCGCCGCCGGCTTCATGACCGCCTTCGCAAGGAGGCGCGCCATGGAGATCAACGGGATCGCCCACCTGTTCGTCACCGCCGGGGACTTCGAAGTCTCGCGGGAGTTCTATCGCAAGCTGTTGCCCTTCCTCGGCCTGACGCCGGTGCTGGACACCGACAACGTCTTCTACTGCGTGGGCGGGCGCACCGGCTTCGCCGTCCAGCGGCCGGCGCCGGAGCACGCGGGCAAGCGTTTCGTGCAGAACCGGGTCGGGCTGCACCACGTCTGCTTCCGGGCCCGCGAGCGCGAGCACATCGACGAGGCCTTCGCCTTCCTGCAGGAGGTCGGCGCCAAGATCGTTCACGGGCCGCAGGACGACGCCTACGCGCCGGGCTACTATTCCATCCTGTTCGAGGACCCGGACGGCGTCCGCCTGGAGATCAACCACGTCCCCGGCCGGGGCGTGTTCGACACTCCGGAGCAGCAGGTGCGCGCCTATCCGGGCTGAAGCGTCCCAGTCAGCGAGGAGCCCCGCCGTGGTCGACATTTCCGATTTCGTGATGGAGGACGATGGCGACGGCGGCGAGGCCGAGGACCTGGCCGCCCTGAAGGCCTGCCTGCGGGCGCTGGCCGACGCCATCGCCAGCACCAACCTGGCGGTGATCGCCGGCGGCCAGGGCGACGCCCAAGCCGCCGCCCAGCGCGTCAACGCCTCCGTCGCCGCCCTCAAGCGCTTCCACGAAGCGTTTCAGGTGCTCGAGCGGCCCGAGGGCGACGAGGAGGAAGGCGACGACGAGGAGGACTGAGCCCGCCCCTCCTGCCAACACACCGTCATCCCGGACGGCCGCAGGCCGATCCGGGACCCAGCTAGGAATACGCCGCCGCCGCCCAGGGTCCCGACTTTCCGCTACGCTTCGGCCGGGATGACGGAAGCTCGGGAGGGAGGATGGTCCAGCTCTAGAACGGCAGGACGTTCCGCTGGCGGGTGTAGGCGAGGTAGCCGACATTGGCGCCGAGGCGGAAGCCGACGCCGGCGCGGATCGGGGCGAGCACGATGTCGCTGGCCCGCTGGTAGTTCACGCCCAGGCCGCCGACGAAGTAGGCCGAGCCCTCGACGCCCGGGAAGCGCTGGAAGATCGCGTCCGGGTAGTGGAGGTTGTAGACCAGCGTGAACACCCGGCTGGCGTTGCCGCCCATGTCGAAGCCGACGCTGGGGCCCTGCCAGAAGACCTCCATCGGCTCCTTGTCCTTCATGTAGAGCAGGCCGCGGCCGTAACGGGCGCCGACCGTCACCGCGCCCGAGGCTTCCTCGCCGGCGATGTAGCCGGTGGGCTGGCCGTACTGGGCGAAGATCCGCTCGATGGCGCCGCCGGCCGCCTCGGCCGTGACCCCCAGGAAGTCGGAGACGCCGGTGACGATCTCGTCCTGGGTGTAGGTGCGCGCCTGCGCCGGCGCGCCCGGCGACGGCGGCGGCGGCTCCTGGTGCGAGAAGTCGGGCGCGGGGCGCTGCACGGGCTGGGTGGCGCAGGCCGACAGGCCGACCAGCGCGAGGCTGGAGGTGATGAGCTTCCGACGGTCCATGGACCTCTCCTTCACGACTTCCGCCGTCCCTTGCGTTCGAACCGTGAGGTTTGCCGCCGCGCGCGTTAATGCGCGATTAAGCATAAGGCCGCGGCTCAGAGGCTTCTGGCCCGTTGGCGTGAATGTGATAGAGCCGCCGGCATGACGACGCCGCTCTCGCGCATCCGCAACTTTTCGATCGTGGCCCACATCGACCACGGCAAGTCCACCCTGTCCGACCGCCTGATCCAGGAGACCGGCGCGCTGACCCAGCGCGAGATGACCGAGCAGGTGCTCGACAACATGGACATCGAGCGCGAGCGGGGCATCACCATCAAGGCCCAGACCGTGCGGCTGCACTACAAGGCGCTGGACGGCGAGGAGTACGTCCTCAACCTGATGGACACCCCCGGCCACGTGGACTTCGCCTACGAGGTGTCGCGCAGCCTGGCCGCCTGCGAGGGGTCGATCCTGGTGGTGGACGCGAGCCAGGGCGTCGAGGCCCAGACCCTGGCCAACGTCTACCAGGCGATCGACAACGGCCACGAGATCGTGCCGGTGCTGAACAAGATCGATCTGCCGGCCGCCGAGCCCGACCGGGTACGCCAGCAGATCGAGGACGTCATCGGCCTGGACGCCTCCGACGCCATCGAATGCTCGGCCAAGACCGGCGTCGGCATCCGCGACGTGCTGGAGGCCGTGGTCACCCGCCTGCCGCCGCCCAAGGGCGACGCCAACGCGCCGCTGAAGGCGCTGCTGGTCGACGCCTGGTACGACGCCTATCTGGGCGTCGTCGTGCTGGTGCGGGTGATCGACGGGGTCCTCAAGAAGGACCAGAAGATCAAGATGATGCAAACCGGCGCGACCTATCAGGTCGACCGGATCGGCGTCTTCCGACCCAAGCAGACCGAGACCGGCGAGCTCGGCCCCGGCGAGATCGGCTACATCACCGCCCAGATCAAGGAGGTCGCCCACGCCGCCGTCGGCGACACCATCACCGACGAGAAGCGCCCGGCCGCCGAGGCCCTGCCCGGCTTCCGCGAGGTGCAGCCGGTGGTGTTCTGCGGCCTGTTCCCGGTCGACGCGGCCGACTTCGAGGACCTGCGCGCGGCCATCGGCCGGCTGCGCCTGAACGACGCCTCCTTCACCTACGAGATGGAGACCAGCGCCGCCCTCGGTTTCGGCTTCCGCTGCGGCTTCCTCGGGCTGCTGCCCCTGG
>JAQVDF010000422.1 GCA_028698405.1 Phenylobacterium sp.
GGTCTGGGTGGAGGTGGACGGGGATATCGACGCCCAGTGTGCGCGCGCTCGCGCGGCCGGTGCGGAGATCAGCGAAGAACCCGTCGACCAGTTCTACGGCGCTCGCACCTACCGGGCGCGGGACCCCGAGGGCCACGTCTGGAATTTCCGCCAGGAGATTCGGCAGGTCCCGGTCGAGGAGATGGAGGCCGCCACCGGCCTCAAGTTCCAGACCATCGGAAGGAGCTGAGCCATGGCCGAAGACACCGAACGCCCGCCAGTTTCGTCCAGCGTCAGCTACCGCGACCCGATCGCCGCGCTGAAGTGGCTGGAGACCGCGTTCGGCCTCGAGCCGCGGATCGTCGTGCTCGCGGCCGATGACACCCTGGTGCACGCCGAGCTGGGCTACCGCGAGGGCGTCGTCGGGGTCGGCAGGGCCTGGTCGCCGAACCATGCCTCGCCGCTGGATCTGGGCGGCAAGAACACCCAGTCCATCCACCTGCAGCTACGCGAGGACGTCGACGCCCATTGCGCGCGGGCCCGAGCGGCGGGAGCCGAGATACTGATGGAGCCTGCCGACCAGACCTACGGCGACCGCACCTACATCGCCCGGGACCTGGAGGGCCACGTCTGGTCGTTCGGCGAGACGCGCAAGCGCTACGACCGCGATGAGTTCGACAGGACCTACGGCACCAAGACCCGGGACCGCATTTGAAGCAGGCCGCAATCGCCGCCGCCGAGGTCGACCGCACGTTGGCGGCCCTGGCTGATCCGAACCGACGCCGGGTGGTCGAGCTGCTGCGCGAGCGGCCCCGCCCGGCCGGCGAGCTGGCGCGCGAGGTGGGGCTCGCCCCGCCCGCCATGAGCCGCCACCTCCGCACCCTGAAGGAGAGCGGCCTGGTGGAGGAGAGCCACCCGCCGTTCGACGCTCGGGTGCGCATCTACGCCTTGAGGGCTGAGCCCATGGTCCACCTGATGCGCTGGCTCGAGGAGACCGAGCGGATGTGGAGCGAGCAGTTGCTGGCCTTCAAGCAGCACGTCGAGGGCGGGCGGTGACCTCCAAGGTCTATGTGGCGCTGCGGGTGCGCGCTTCGCCCGAGCGCGCCTTCCGGGCCTTCGTCGAGGAGATCGGCGCCTGGTGGCGGGCGAGCCCGCTGTTCCAAACGACGCCGCGCGCGCCGGGGACGCTGGCCTTCGAGCCCGGGCCGGGCGGGCGGCTGATCGAGACCCTGGCCAACGGCAAGGTGTTCGAGATCGGCCGGATCACCGCCTGGGAGCCGCCCAGCCGCCTGCAGTTCGACTGGCGCCAGGCGAGCTTCCCGCCCGATCTGCACACCGAGGTGGAGGTCCGCTTCGAGGCGGTCGGCGAGGAGACGCGGGTCAGCGTCGAGCACCGCGGCTTCCACCGGGTGCCGGCCGAGAGCGCCGCCCGCCACGGTTTCCCCGACGCGGTGCTGCTGGCGAGACTCGGCGAGTACTGGCAGGCCCAGCTGGCGTCGCTGCGTGCGAGGGTCGGCTGACCGCTTGCGGACGTTCCGTGTTTGTTCCAGATTGTCGACGGGGAGGGATCGAATGTCTGTATTCGCACTGGCGAGGGGCCGCGGCCTCGTGGAAGACTGTCGTTCTCCCCGCCGGGTCGGTTAGGGCAGGAGGGGTCATGGCCGAGCAGACCGCCGCCGCGCCGCCGGCCCGCAGGGCCGCTTTCGGCTTTATCTTCGCCGTCGCGCTGATCAACTCGATCTCGTTCGGCCTGATGATCCCGATCCTGCCGAACCTCATCAAGATGTTCACCGGTGGGGACACCGCCGCCGCTTCCGAATGGAACGTGGTGTTCGCGGTCACCTGGGGGGCGCTGCAGTTTGTCTTTGCGCCGATCCTGGGGATGCTGTCCGACCGCGTCGGCCGGCGGCCGGTTCTGCTGGTCTCGCTGTTCGGCCTGGCCATCGACTTCCTGGTGATGGCGCTGGCGCCCAACCTGATGTGGCTGTGGATCGGCCGGGTCATCAACGGCCTGACCGCCGCCTCCATGCCCACGGCCAACGCCTATGTGGCCGACGTCACCCCGCCGCACGAACGGGCGCGGGCCTTCGGCTGGATCGGTTCTGCGATGAGCTTCGGCTTCGTCGGCGGCCCCGCCCTCGGCGGCTGGCTGGGGGACATCGACCTCCGGCTGCCGTTCTACGTTGCCGCGGCGCTGACCGCGATGAACTGGCTCTACGGCCTGCTGATCCTTCCCGAGAGCCATCCCCCGGAGAAGCGGCTGAAGAAGTTCGACTGGCGCCGCGCCAATCCGGTCGGCTCGCTGATGCTGCTGCGCTCGCACGGAGAGCTGCTGGCGCTGGCCGCGATCTGGTTCCTCTACCAGCTCGCCCACATGGTGTATCCGGCCATCTTCGTCCTCTACACGGGCCATCGTTACGGCTGGTCGCCGGCGATCATCGGCCTCAGCATGATGGTTTCCGGCGTCCTCGGCGTACTGGTGCAGAGCCTGCTGGTCGGGCCCGTCGTGCAGAGGATCGGCGAGCGCGGGGCGTTGCTGATGGGCGCGGTCTGCGGGGCGACGGGGATGGCGATCTACGGCTGGGCGCCGGCGCCGTGGGCCTACTTCTCGGCCATGCCGTTCGCGGCCCTGATGGCGCTAGTGATCCCGGGCTTGCAGGGCTTGATGACCCGCCGCGTCGCCGCCCACGAGCAGGGGCAGCTGCAGGGCGCCAACCAGGGGCTGACCGGCATCGCAGCCTTGATCGGCCCCATCCTGTTCGGCCTCACCTTCGCCTGGTCGCTGCGGCCCGAAGCCTCGCTGCAGTGGCAGAGCCTGGCCCC
>JAQVDF010000423.1 GCA_028698405.1 Phenylobacterium sp.
GTGCGGCAGATCCTCGACAATCTGGTGTCCAAGGCGGTGAAGTTCACCGAGGCGGGCCGGGTCGACGTGCGGGTGAGCGACCGGCCCGGGGGCCTTCGCCTGACCGTCTCGGACACCGGCATCGGCATCGCCGCCGACCGCATCGGCCGGCTGTTCCAGAAATTCGAGCAGGCCGACGCCTCGACCACCCGCCGCTACGGCGGCACCGGCCTGGGCCTCGCCATCTGCCGCGACCTGGCGGACATGATGAACGGCAGGATCACTGTCTCCAGCCGGGAGGGCCAGGGCGCCGAATTCACCGTCGACCTGCCTCTGGAACGCATCGGGGCGTCCGCGTCCGACCCCGCGCCGGCGGCGCACGGCCAGGCCGCGGCGCCGCTCGCGGCGATCCGCCTGCTGGCCGCCGAGGACAACCCGGTCAACCAGCTGGTGCTGAAGACCCTGCTGAACCAGGCGGGGATCGAACCGACGATCGTCTCGGACGGGGCGCAGGCGCTGGAGGCCTGGCGCGGTGCGGCCTGGGACGTGGTTCTGCTCGACGTGCAGATGCCGGTGATGGACGGGCCGACCGCCGCTCAGGCGATCCGCGCCGAGGAGGCCACCACCGGGCGGGCCCGCACGCCGCTGGTGGCGATCACCGCCAACGCCATGACCCACCAGATCGCCGAGTACCGCGCAGCCGGCATCGACGATTTCGTCGCCAAGCCGATCGAGGTGGCGATGCTGTTCGACGCCCTGGAGCGGGTGCTGGCCGCCGGCGAGGCGTCCGCCGCCGCCTGAGGGTCAGGCCGCGGCCTGAACCCAGCGGCCGAGGTCCGGCTCCCAGCCCATCAGGGCCAGGCCAGAGGCGATGGATTCCAGTTCCGCGCCGGTCTCGATGCGCGCCGGGTCGAACCGCTCCTGGAAGATCCGCCGCACCGCCGGCACCAGCGACGACCCGCCGGTCAGGAAGACGCGGTCGATGTCGGCCGGCCCGAGCTGCGCGTCTTCCAGCGCCTCGCCGACCGCCTTGGCGATCTGCGACAGCTCGGGGGCGATCCAGTCCTCGAACTCGGTCCGCGCCACCCGGCGGACGATGGAGATGTTTCCCGCCTCGAAGCGGAATTCGGCCTCGGTCTCGGCGGACAGCGTCTCCTTCAGGCGGGACACCGACTTGTAGAGCAGGTAGCCGTAGTTCTCGTCGAGCACCTCGACGAGCCGCTCCAGCTTCTCGGGCTCCTTCGCCTGGCGCACCAGGCTGCGGATCTCGCGCATGTCCCGGCTGGCGCGCATCAGGGCCAGCTGATCCCAACGGGCGAAGGCCGTGTAGTAGCGGTTGGGGATCGGCAGCACCTTGCCGAAGCTGACGTAGTCGCCCCCCTTGCCCAGTTGCGGCGAGACCAGCCGGTCGATGATCCGGTAGTCGAAGGCGTCGCCCGCCACGCCGACGCCGGAGCGGCCGAGCGGCGTGGCGCGGATCTGTCCTCCCTCGCGGGTGAAGCGGATGATCGAGAAGTCGCTGGTGCCGCCCCCGAAGTCGCCGACCAGCACGGTGGCGTCGTGGTCGAGCTCACGGGCGAAGAAGAAGGCCGCGCCCACCGGCTCGTAGGCGTAGAGGATCTCGGTGAAGCCCAGCCGGCGGAAAGCCGTCTCGTAGCGCTTGATGGCCAGCTCGGCGTTGGGCGAGCCGCCGGCGAAGGTCACCGGCCGGCCGACGATCACCCGCTGCGGCAGTTCGGCGAGCTGCGCGCCCGCGTAGTCCTTGAGCCTCAGGAGGAAGGCCGAGAGCAGGTCCTCGAACTGGTAGCGGCGGCCCAGGATCTCCGTCTCGGTGAAGCTCTCGCTGGCCGCGAAGGTCTTGAACGACTGGATGAAGCGGGTGTCGACCGGGTCCTCGACGTAGGCGTCGATGGCCCAGGGGCCGGCCTCGATGGTCCGCTCGCGCGGCCGCTCGGGCGGGGCGAAGTAGGACAGGGCCGAGCGGAAGGCGAAAATCTCGCCCTCGGGGGCCGCAAAGCGCACGAGGCGGGCCGGGCGACCGGCCTCGGCGAGCGCGACGACGGTGTTGGTCGTGCCGAAGTCGATGCCGATGCTGACGCTCAACGGACGCTCTCCATGGCGGGGGCAGGCGACGGATCGCCGCCGCCCCGTTCCGGCGCGCGATCCCGTTAGGCGGTAAGCGACCGGCTCCGCATCAGGCGGCGCTTCCCTTCATCTGGCCTTCGAAGGCCGCGACCGTGGCCATCTGCAGGATCCGCGAGACCGAGGCCGACAGCGGGCAGATCTGCACGGCCTTGGACATGCCGATCAGGATCGGGCCGACGACCGTCGCCGCGCCCAGGCTCTGCACCAACTGCGTGGAGATGGCCGCCGAGTGGATGGCCGGCATGATCAGCACGTTGGCCGGGCCGGTCAGGCGCATGAAGGGGTAGTTGACCCGGCGGGCTGGATCGAGCGCCAGCTGCGGCGGCATCTCGCCTTCGTACTCGAAGTCCACCTCCATGGTGTCGAGCAGGGCGACGGCCTCGCGCACCTTGGTGGAGCGCTGGCCCATCGGCTGGCCGAAGGTCGAGTAGGACAGGAAGGCCACCCGCGGGACGTGGCCCAGCGCACGGACCGCCGCGGCGGTCTGCTTGGCGATCTCCACCAAGGCCTCGGCCTCGGGCATCTCCGTCACGTTGGTGTCGGCTATGAACAGGGTGCGGCCGCGCGCGAGCAGCACGCTCATGCCCAGAACCCGGCCGCCCTCGACCGGGTCGATGACCTGCATCACCTCTTCGAGCGCCATGTCGAAGGTGCGAGTCACGCCGGTCACC
>JAQVDF010000424.1 GCA_028698405.1 Phenylobacterium sp.
AGCTGCTGAAGTTCCAGACCGATACCTCGCAGTTCGCCGCCCCCCAGCAGACCGCCGGCGACACGCACTATGTGGACGGGCGGGCGTTCGCGAAGAACCTCGACCCCAGCGTCGTGACCGTCCGCGCGACCCAGGTCGGCCCGGACGGCGCCGTCTACGTTCTGGCCGACGTCACCGACAAGGTGACGGGCAAGGAGATCAAGGGCGAGCAGGACGTCGCCCTGATGAAGTACGACTCCGCCGGCAATCTGCTCTACAGCCGGACCCTGGGCGCGGCCGACAAGGCGAGCGGCCTGGCGCTGGCGGTCTCCGCCGACGGGAAGGTGGCGGTGGCCGGCTCGGTCACCGGGACGCTCAACGGGGCGACCGACGGGGTCTTCAACTCCGGGGCCAGCGGGGCCTTCGCAGATCAGTCCGACAGCTTCGTCACCCTGTTCGACGCCGACGGGCAGGAGATGTGGACGCAGCGCCGCGGCGCGCGGCAGGCGGACGAGGCGACCCACATCGCCTTCGGCGACGACGGGGCGCTCTACGTGGCCGGACGCGCCAAGTCCGGCGTCAACGGGCAGGGCGCGCTGGGCGGCTGGGATAGCTACATCCAGGGCTTCAAGGCCGACGACGCGGGCAAGGTCGAGCACCTGTTCACCCAGATGGTCGGGACCAGCGGCGACGACCGCGCCGCCGGGCTGGTGGTGGACGGCGACTCCCTCGTCCTCGCGGGCGTGGAAAACGGACACGCCGTGCTGCGCAGGTTCGACCTGCAGCCGGGCGGAGGGCCGACGCTGGCCGCGACGCGCGACCTGGGCGAGGTCCAGGGCGAGATCGCCGGCCTGGCGCTCGATGGCGGCCAGATCGTGCTCGCCGGCACGACCCGTAACGCGGCGCTGTCGGCCGGGGCCATCACCCAGGCGCACGCCGGCGGCGCGGACGCCTTCGTCGCCCGCCTTTCCGCCAACCTCGCGCCGGCTGCTGGCGATCGGCTGGCCTATTACGGCGGCTCGGGCGACGAGAAGGTGACCGGCCTCGCCGCCAAGGAAGGTCAGATCTGGCTGAGCGGGCAGGTCGGCGCCGACCTGCCGGGCCATGCCGACAACGTGGGAACCAAGGACGGCTTCCTGGCCCGCATCGACGTCGACACCGGGCAGGACGTCTGGTCCCGCCGGTTCACCGGCCGCGAGGGCCATGTCGCGCCGGGACCGATCGCCATCGATACGTCGGGCGCCAGCGTGCTCGACCGCCTCGGCCTGCCGAAGGGTGAGCTCGACCTATCCGATTCGCCGCGCATCACGGCGGTCTCCTCGGCCCGCGCCGGCGACACCTTCTACGTGCGCGCCGACGGCGGTCGGGCCCAGGCCGTGGTGCTCGACGAGAAGGACACGCTCGAAACCCTGGCCACCAAAGTGCGCCGCGCGCTGGCCTTCCGCGCCAAGGTCGAGATCGTCACCGTCGAGGGCGTCCGCCGGCTGCAGATCAAGCCGCTGCACGATCGCTCGCTGATCGAAATTCTGCCGGGCAAGGGCAGCGACAACGCCCTCTCGGTGCTGGGCCTGGCCGAGGGCGTGGTGCGCAACACCAAGGTGGTCGACGGCAAGACGGTCCCCGCCGACGGCAAGTCGCCCCTCTACGGCCTGGGCCTGCCCAGCGACCTCAACCTCGACGACATCCACCAGGTGCGCCACGCCCTGGCCGAGATCAGCGCGGCGATGGGCGTCATCCGCACCGCCTACAAGGACCTGGTGGCAGCGGCTTCGCCCAAGCCGCTTCCTTCGACGGTCAACCCGACCGGCAAGGTCCCCGCCTACCTCCAGTCCCAGATCGCCAACTATCAGGCCGGGCTGGATCGCCTGGGCGGCGGCTGAGCGGCCCCTGACCGCTTGAAAGGCCGCGCCGCGCGGTCTAGCGAGGGCTGATGGCTCTCCTCGTCGACAGGCGCACGGCGCTGGTTGTGGGCGGCGGCGTCGCGGCCCTGGTCGCGGGCCTGGCGCTGGCCGCCGCGCTGGTCCTTCCCGCTCGCGAGGAGACGCCGCCGCCGCCGCCGGCCTCGCAGGGCGGATTGGTGGTGGAGACCACCGAGACCGACCAGCGGGTCAGCCCGACCCGGGCGCTGCGCTGCTTCGTTGAAGGCCGCTTTGTCGGCGAGTTGACCCTGGTCGAGTGCGCCAGGCGCAACGGCGTGGCTACCGACGCCCTCGACGTCGGCGTCGACGAGACGGGAGCGTTGGCCGCCGCCAACCAGGCCGGGGCGACCATCGTGCCGCTGCCGCCGATCAACGAGGCGACGTCGGCGGGTCTCGATGGTCCGAGAGCCCCGCGCCCGCAGCCGGCGCCGGCCGCCGGCGCGACGGCCCAGCCTGCGGCCGGCGGCGGGCCGTCGGCGTCCTGTTGGCGCTACGAGGGGGGCTGGCGCAAGCTGCCGGACATGACGCTCAACGCCTGCGTCCAGACCCTCTATGCCGGCCGATGCGAGCGTCCGGGCGCGGCCAGCTACGGCCGCTGGGGCGACCAGACGCTGAGGCTGGTGCCCGGTCGGGTGGAAATCTCCGCCGACAACCGCAGCTTCCGCCGGTTGGCGGAGCAGGGGGCCGGCTGCGTCATCCCGCCGATCGGCTGAGGTTTGAGCCGGGCGCGTCTCGTGTATAGGTTCGCGCCATGCGTCGAATTCTCCTGATCGCCGGCCTTGCCGTCCTGTCGCTGGCCGCCTGCCAGAAGCGCACCGTGCCGCCCGGAACGCCGGGCGTCTGCTACCACGTGGTGCCGCAGCAGGACGGGACGCTGAAGTACAACAAGCTC
>JAQVDF010000016.1 GCA_028698405.1 Phenylobacterium sp.
AGGTGGCGGCGATGGGGGCGCTGAAGGCCTCGCTGGGCTTCATCGATCTGCCGCGGGCGTGCACGCCCGAGCCGCAGAAGCTGTTCAGCTGGTGGGGCTACCGGGCGCTGGACTTCCGCATGTCCAATCGCGGCCTGCGCCTGGACCACATCCTGGTTTCGCCGGGCCTGAAGGGAGCCGCCTTCCGCCTCGGCTGCGCCTCGGCCCGGGTGCACGACGACTGCCGCGAGTGGCCCAAGCCATCCGACCACGCGCCGGTCAGCGCGGACCTGGTGCTGTAGCGGAAGGGGTGACAGGTAGCGCTGCGCGCAACCAGTCACCGGCAACCTTCGGTGCCTGGTTGGCCGAAAGCCTACCCGTCACCTCTCACCATCCCCTTACGGCGCCAGCCGGTACCCGCCGGCTTCAGTGACCAGCAGTCTGGCGTTGCCCGGATCCGGCTCGATCTTCTGGCGCAGGCGGTAGACGTGGGTTTCGAGGGTGTGAGTGGTGACGCCGGCGTTGTAGCCCCACACCTCGGCCAGCAGTTCCTCGCGCGGCACCGGCTTCTCTCCGGCCCGGTAGAGGTATTTCAGGATGTTGGTTTCCTTCTCGGTCAGGCGGATCTTCTTGCCGCCCTCGTCGACCAGCACCTTGCCCGAGGGGCGGAACTCGTAGGGGCCGAGGCGGAACACCGCCGCCTCCGACTGCTCGGCGTTGCGCAGCTGCACCCGGATGCGGGCCAGCAGCACGGCGAACTTGAACGGCTTGGTGACGTAGTCGTTGGCGCCGGCTTCCAGGCCCTCGATGGTGTCCTTGTCGCTGTCGGCGGCGGTCAACATGATGACCGGCGCGCCGAGCCCGCCCTTGCGCAGCTCGCGGCAGACCTCGCGGCCGTTCATGTCGGGCAGGTCGACGTCCAGCAGCACGAGATCAGGGCGCTGCTCCAGGGCGAGCCGGATGCCGGTGGCGGCGTCGGGCGCCTGCAGGGCGGTGAAGTCTTCGGACTCCAGCTGCTCGGCGAGGGCGCCGCGCAGGTCCTCGTCGTCGTCGACGATGAGCAGGGTCTTGCGTTGGGCCATGCGGGGAACATGCACCGTTCCGGCCCGCCGGGCCAACCCCTCGGCCCCGGATCAGGGTCCGGGCGGCGCCTCGCGCGCGCCGAACAGCGCGGAGCCGACCCTGACGCTGGTCGCGCCGAAGCGGATCGCGGTCTCGAAATCGTCGCTCATGCCCATGGACAGACCCGCGAGCCCGTTGCCGTCGGCGATCTTGGCGAGCAGCGCGAAGTGCGGCCCCGGCGGCTCGCCGGCCGGCGGAATGCACATCAGCCCCTCGATGGCGAAGCCGTAGGTCTTCCGGCAGGTCTCGATGAAGGCGTCGGCCTCGGCCGGCGCGACGCCGGCCTTCTGCGGCTCCTCGCCAGTGTTGACCTGCACGTAGAGCCGGGGCGTGCGGCCCTGGCGGGCCATCTCGTCCGCCAGCACGCGGGCCAGCTTCTCGCGGTCCAGCGTCTCGATGACATCGAAGAAGGCGACCGCCTCCCGGGCCTTGTTGGTCTGCAGCGGGCCGATCAGCCGCAGCTCCAGCCCCTCGGCGCGGCCCTCCCAGCGGCCCATCGCCTCCTGCACGCGATTCTCGCCGAAGACGCGCTGGCCGGCGGCCAGGATGGGCTCTATCCGCTCCCAGGGCTGTTGCTTGGAGACGGCGACGAGGGTGACATCGGCGGGCGAGCGCCCCGCCGCCCTGGCGGCGCGCTCGATCCGGGCCAGCACGTCGGCCCGGGCGGCGGCGGGATCGAAGGAGGGGCTCATCGGCGGTTTCTGGACCCTGGAGCGGACGGCCCGCTGCTTAAGCCGCCGCTCGCGGCTTTCAAAGCCCCTGCCCGCCCTGATGTTGTTCACCGACCCGGAGCGGACCCCGGACCCGGAAGCGGCGGCCGATCGGTTGCCGCGCGGCGCGGGCGTCGTCTATCGCGCATTCGGCGCGCCGGACGCGGTGGCGCGCGGCCGGCGCCTGGCGGCGATCGCCCGGCGGCGGGGGCTGGTGCTGCTGGCCGGCGCCGATCCCGAACTGGCCCGCCGCATCGGCGCCGACGGGGTCCACCTGCCCGAGCGGCTCGCCGCCCGCGCGGGGGCGGTCCGTCGCGCCAGACCCGGCTGGATCGTCACCGCCGCCGCCCACGGCCTGCCGGCCGCCCGCCGGGCGCTGGCCGCCGGCGCCGACGCGGTGGTGCTCTCCCCCGTCTTTCCCAGTCGCAGCCCCTCGGCCGGACGCCCGATCGGCCCCCTACGCCTCGCCGCGCTGGTGCGAGGCGGGGCCTTCCCGGCCTATGCGCTGGGCGGGGTTTCGGAGCGCACCGCGGCCCGGCTGCTCGGAACCGGCGTCGTCGGCCTCGCGGCGGTGGCGGCGCTGGCCTGAGGGTCTTGGATTGCGCTCTCCTCCCTTGTGGGAGGACGTGGCCCGCGTAGCGGGTCGGAGGAGAGGTGGCGCAGGCCTCTCCGTTCGTGGATCCACAAGCTGAAAGCGCGAAGCGACCCCTCTCCCGACGCCCTTCGGGCGCCACTCTCTCCCACAAGGGGAGAGGGATTCGAGGGGAGGCGGTGCGCGCGCGATTCACGCGCGAGCGGAAGCGCTCCGTCTCAGGCTCAACTCAAATGGATTTGGCCCCGTCGGGCGGGCTCAGAACTTGAACGCTGTCTCGAGGCGGACGCGCGGGCGGCCTTCGACGGGCTCGGTCTTGCGGTAGGCCGGCTCTTCCTTGTCGCCGAGGGCGACGGCGCCGCCGATGCGCAGCTTCGGCGTGACGCGGAAATAGGCCCCGGCCTGGACGTCGTTGGCGGTCGCGTCCCGGCTATGCGGCTGGTCGAAGTTCAAGGTGACGCCCCACCGGCCCTTGCGGGTGTCGAGTTTCAGCGACTTGGCCGTGCCCTGCGGCGTCAAAGCCGTGGCCTCGCTGCGGACGGAGAAGTCCACGCCTTTCGGCTTGGTGGTCTGCGCCTGGGCCGCCGACGCGGCGACGGCGAGCGCCGCCGCCCCGATCAACGAACCCAGAACGCGAACCGTGGACTTCACCGGTAAGGGCCCCCTCGCCCCAAGACGCCGCCCGGATGGGCCGCGCCAGTTGGTAGCGAATAAAAGGTCCCCCCGCCGGCAGGTCAACCGCGACTCGACCATGGACCGACCCATGCCCGCCGATCGTGGCCACCCTGTGGCGGGAAGGCCACGCGATTCCTGTTTGGCGCCTCTGCGGGCGTTGTTATAGAGGCCCTCTGCGGGGGCGGCGCGCCGGAAGCGGCGGCGCGCACGCCAATGGACTAGGAGCTTGCCTGACATGCGTTTCGTGCGCGGAGACTGGAAGACGGCCGCCATCGTCGGATCGCTGGCCCTCAGCCTCGTCGCGCTGAGCGGCTGCGGAACCGCGCGCAAGGTGATCGGCGGCGGCGACGCCGTGCCGGCCCGCGACGACGCGAACGCCACCATCGGCGTCAATTCCTACCTGTGGAGCGCCACGCTGGCGACGCTGTCGTTCATGCCCCTGGTGTCGGCCGACCCCTACGGCGGAACGGTGATCACCGACTGGTACGTGAACCCGGAAAAGCCGGACGAACGCTTCAAGGCGACGGTCTACATCCTCGACGCCCGCCTGCGCGCCGACGGCCTGAACGTGTCGGTGTTCAAGCAGGTGAAGGACGCCTCGGGGAACTGGGTGGACGCGCCGACGGCGGCCCAGACCGAGACCGACCTGGAGAACGCCATCCTCACCAAAGCGCGGCAGCTGCGTCTCTCCAACATCCGCGGCTAAGGCGACAGCCATGGCCCGCTACAACCCGAAGGAAGTCGAGCCCAAGTGGCGTGCGGCTTGGGCTGAGGCCGACGCCTTCCGCGCGAAGGCCGAGCCCGGCAAGCCCAAGTACTACGTGCTGGAGATGTTCCCCTACCCGTCGGGGCGCCTCCACATGGGCCACGTGCGCAACTACTCGCTGGGCGACGTGATCGCCCGCTACAAGCGCGCCCGCGGCTTTGCCGTGCTGCATCCGATGGGCTGGGACGCGTTCGGCCTGCCGGCCGAGAACGCCGCCATGGAGCGCGGCGTCGATCCCAAGGCGTGGACCTACGACAACATTGCCCGGATGCGGTCGGAACTGAAGGAACTGGGCCTGGCCATCGACTGGTCGCGCGAGTTCGCGACCTGCGACGTCGACTATTACGGCCGCCAGCAGTCCTGGTTCCTGGACCTGTTCAAGGCAGGGCTGGTCTACCGCAAGGAAAGCGTCGTCAACTGGGACCCGGTCGACCAGACCGTGCTGGCCAACGAGCAGGTGGTCGACGGCCGCGGCTGGCGCTCCGGCGCGCCAGTGGAGAAGCGCAAGCTGAACCAGTGGTTCCTGCGCATCACCGCCTATGCCGACGAGCTCGTGGACTCGCTGAAGACGCTGGACCGCTGGCCGGACAAGGTCCGGATCATGCAGGAGAACTGGATCGGCCGCTCACAGGGGCTGAAGTTCTCGTTCGACTTCGCGGGCCAGACGCCGGCCGGCTTCGAGCGCGGGTTGGAAGTGTACACGACCCGCCCGGACACCCTGTTCGGGGCCAGCTTCGTCGGGATCGCGCCCGACCATCCGCTGGCCGAGCAGCTGGCCGCCGCCGATCCCAATGTCGCCGCCTTCGTCGCCGAGTGCCGCCGCGGCGGGGTCTCCGAGGCCGAGATCGAGACCGCCGAGAAAATCGGCTGGCACACCGGCTTCAAGGTGAAGCACCCGTTCGACCCGAACTGGGAGCTGCCGGTCTACATCGCCAACTTCATCCTGATGGACTACGGCACCGGGGCGATCTTCGCCTGCCCGGCGCACGACCAGCGCGACCTGGACTTCGCCCGCAAGTACGGCCTGCCGGTCCGCCCGGTGGTGCTGCCGCCGGGCGCCGATCCCGCCACCTTCGAGATCGGCGAGGAGGCCTACACCGGCCCCGGGACCATCTTCAATTCGAGCTTCCTGGACGGCAAGGACGTCGAGGCGGCCAAGGCCGAGGCGATCGCCCGCATCGAGGCCGAGGGCCGCGGCCAGGGGACCACCATCTACCGGCTGCGCGACTGGGGCGTCGCCCGCCAGCGCGGCTGGGGCTGCCCGATCCCGGTGGTGCATTGCGCCAAGTGCGGCGTCGTGGCCCTGCCCAAGAGCGTCCTGCCGGTGGCGCTGCCCGACGACCTGGAGTTCGGCAAGCCGGGCAATGCGCTGGCTCGCCACCCGACGTGGAAGCACACCACCTGCCCGACCTGCGGCGGCCCGGCCGAGCGCGAGACCGACACCCTGGACACCTTCGTGGACTCCAGCTGGTACTTCGCGCGCTTCACCGACACCGAGGCCGAGGAGCCGATCAGCAAGGCGGCCGCCGACTATTGGCTGCCGGTCGACCAGTACATCGGCGGCATCGAGCACGCCGTACTGCACCTGCTCTACGCACGCTTCGTGACCAAGGCGCTGGCCGACCAGGGCCTGCTGTCGGTGCGCGAGCCGTTCGCCGGCCTGTTCACCCAAGGCATGGTGACCCACGAGACCTACCGCAAGCAGAACGGCGAGTGGGTCGAGCCGCGCGAGGTCGAGATCGTTGCGGAGGGCAAGACCCGGCGCGCGCGGCTGGTCGAGACCGGCGAGCCGGTGGTGATCGGCGACGTCGAGAAGATGTCCAAGTCCAAGCGCAACACCGTCGCGCCGGAAGAGATCTTCGAGGTCTACGGAGTCGACGCCGCGCGGCTGTTCGTGCTGTCCGACTCCCCGCCCGAGCGGGACGCCCAATGGTCGACAGGCGGCGTCGAGGGCGCCTGGCGGTTCGTCAACCGCGTCTGGGCCGAGTTCGACAGCCAGCCGTCGGAGCTTCCGGCGGCGGGCACTCCTCCCGGCGATAAGGCCGAGGCGCTGCGGGTGCTCACCCACCGGACGGTCAAGGCGGTCACCGAGGCGGTCGAGAGCTTCCGCTTCAACTCGGGCATCGCCCGCCTCTACGAGTTCCTGAACGGGCTGAAGGACTTCCCGGCGGCGGGCGCTTCGCCCGACGTGCTGGCCGCCCGTCAGGAGGCGCTGGCCGCCTTCGCCCGGCTGATCGCCCCCTTCACGCCGCACCTGGCGGAGGAGTGCTGGAGCCAGATCGGCGGCGAGGGGCTGGTCGCCGAGGCCCCGTGGCCTGACTTCGACCCCGCGTTGTCGCAGGACGCGGTCAAGGTCCTGCCCGTGCAGGTCAACGGCAAGCGCCGCGGCGAAATCCGGGCTCCAGCCGGGGCCGAGCCGGCGGAGGTCGAGAAGATGGTGCTTGACGATCCCGAGATCGCGCGGCGCCTTGAGGGCCTGACCATCCGCAAGGTGATCGTGGTGAAGGATCGCATCGTCAACATCGTGGCGGCCTGAGCCGTGCGGGCGCGCTCGCTCCTCGCTCTCGCCGCCGTCGGGCTCGCGCTGAGCGGCTGCGGCTTCCAGCCGCTCTACGGACAGCCCGGCGTCGCCGGCGGCCTGGCCGCGGTGCAAGTGTACGCCCCCGAGGGCCGCGCCGGCCACCTGCTGCGCGAGCATCTGGACGACGCCCTGGCCAGCCGGCCGGGCGCCCCCGCCGACTACCGCATCGATCTGGCCTATTCGGAGGTGCGCTATCCGCGCGGCCTGCGGGTCGACAACGTTGCGACCCGGTACGAATATGTGCTGACGGCCGACTACACCCTCCGCGAGCTACCCTCGATGACGCCGCTGAAGAACGGTCGGGCGCGGGTGACCCTCACCTACGATTCCGCCGATCAGCCCTACGCATCGATCGCCGCCCAGCAGGACGCCCAGGATCGCGCCGCGCAGGAGGCGGCGCGCCGGATCCAGCTCGAGCTCGCCGCCTGGCTGGCTGCCCGGAAGGGCTGAGCCGATGGAGCTGAAGCGCCGCCCCGACGTGGAGCGCTTCCTGAAGTCGCCGGACAAGGACGTGCGTTGCGCCTTGATCTACGGCCCCGACGCCGGCGTGGTGCGGGAACGCGCGGCCCAGCTGGCCGCCGCCGCGACCGAGCGGCCGGACGATCCCTTCGATGTCGCCCTGATGACCGACGCCGACCTCGACGGCGATGGCGCGTCCCTGGAGGGCGAGCTCTCCGCCCAGTCGATGATGGGCGGCCGCCGGCTGGTCCGGCTGCGGCTGAGCGCCGAGAAGCTCGAGAAGATGGTGGCCGAGGCGCTGAGCGCACACGCCGGAGGCCAGTTCAATCCGGACGCCTTCTTCCTCGTCGAGGCCGGGACCCTCGGCAAACGCTCGCCGCTGCGCAGCGCCGCCGAGACGGCCAAGGCCGCCGTCGCCATCCCCTGCTACGAAGACGAGCCCGGCGACATCGCCCGGCTGGTGCGCGAGGCGCTCGCCAAGGACAACGTCGGGCTGAACAACGAGGCGCTGGGGATCTTTGTCGCCCGCCTGCCCAAGGAACGCGGCGTCGCGCGCCGGGAGATCGAACGGCTGGCCCTCTACCTCGGCCCCGGCAGCGGTCGCATCGCGGCGCCCCAGGACCTGGAGGACTTCCTCGGCGTCGAGCCGGAATCCTCGCTGTTTGACGCGGCGGCCGACGCCTTCGGCGGACGCCTCGCCGAGGCCCAGGCGGGCCTGCGGCGGGCCGCCCAGGAGGGCGAGGCCGGCCCGGCGGCGGTGCGCGCCATCGGCATGCACCTCGGCCGCCTCAGGCGCACCCTGACGCTCGTGCAGAGCGGCGCGGGCGTGCAGGAAGCGGCCAAGGCTTCCGGCGTGTTCTGGAAGCAGGAGCGCGAGTTCCTGCGTCAGGCCCGCGCCTGGTCCCTGGCCGAGCTCGACCGCATACAGCCGGAGGTTCTGTCCGCCGACCGGGCCTGCAAGTCGTCGGGCGCCCCCGACCACCTGATCGCCGAGCGGCTGGCCCTGACCATCGCCAGCCGGGCCCGCCGGCTAGGGCTCTGATCGAGCGCCGGAATCACGCAGCCAGGCGACGCTGTGCGCGTTGATGCCAATGCCCCGCCCGCGCATCCGCGGTGGGCGGGCGGAGGCGCGGCGGTCAAGTTGGACATCGGGGCGTCAGCGATGAGCGGAGGAGACGCGGCCGCGCCCCGCGCGCCGGTCGCCGCGGGCGATACGGCCCGGCTGTTCACATCCCACGACTGGAACGGCTCGGCCCTCGGCGCGCCGGAAGCCTGGCCGGCGTCGCTGCGCGCCGTGCGCGACCTGATCCTCGCGTCGCGATTTCCGATGTTCGCCGCGTGGGGGCCCGACCTCGTTCTGCTCTACAACGACGCCTACGCCGACATCCTGGGCGCCAAGCACCCGGCGGCGTTCGGCGCGAGGTTCGACGAGGTCTGGCGTGAGATCTGGCCCGACATAGAACCCCTGGTGGCGAGCGCGCTGGCGGGGCATGCCACCTACCGGGCCGACATGCCGCTGACCATGAACCGGCGCGGCTACGACGAGCAGACGTGGTTCACCTTCTCCTACTCTCCGATCACCGACGACGCCGGACGGGTGGCAGGCATGTTCTGCGCCTGCACCGAGACCACCGCCACCGTGCTGGCCGAGCAACGCCAGGCCTTCCAGCTGCGACTGGACGAGGCCATCCGCAGGCTGTCGCTGCCGCGCGAGATCATGGAGACGGCGGTGCGGATCCTCGGCGAGGCGCTTGGCGCCGATCGGGTCGGCTATGGCCAGGTACGATCGGACGGCGAGAGCGTCGTCTTCGAGTCCTGCTATGCGGCCGGACTGCCGCCGCTGCTGGGCGAATACCCGCTGGACGGCTTCGGAGCCGGTCTCGTGGCGGGCCTTGGGGCCGGCCTGACAGAATCCTGCGACGACGTCCTGGCTGACCCCGGCCAGTCCGCGTGGATCTCGACCGCCTTGGGGACCCGGGCCTATGTGGCGGCCCCGCTCGTCCGCGGGGGGCGGCTCCGCACCACGCTCTATGTCAATTTCCGTGAGCCGCACCGATGGCGCCCCGACGAGATCGAGCTCGCCGAACTCGTCGCCGCGCGGACCTGGGATGCGGTGGAGCGGGCTCGCGCCGAAGCCGCAGTGCGCGAGAGCGAGATGCGCTTCCGCACGCTGGCCGACCTCAGCCCCGACGCCATCCTGATCAGCCAGGACGACGCCCTGGTCTACGCCAACGCCGCGGCCTTGCGGCTGCACGGCGTCGAGGACCCGTCCGAACTGGTCGGCAAGTCGCCGCTGCACTTCATCGCCGCCCGCCACCACGAGCGGATTCGCGACCGCGCCCGGCGGCTCTGGGCGGGCGAGACGGCGCCTCCGCTGGCTCTGGAGATCGTCCGCAGCGACGGCGAGCGACTGATCACCGAGATCAGCGCCGCCCTGATCTCGTGGGACGGCCGCCCAGCGATCGAGGTTCTGCTTCGCGACATCAGCCGCCGGCGGATGGCCGAGGCGGCACTGCGGGAGAGCGAGGCGCGCTTCCGCAACGTCGCCGAACACGCGCCGATGATGATGTGGGTGACCGACGCCGACGGCCGCTGCAGCTACCTGAACAGTCGCTGGTACGCCTTCACCGGCCAGGCTCCGTCGGAGGCGCTGGGATTTGGCTGGCTCGACGCGATCCACCCGGACGACCGCCCGGCCGTCTCGTCCGCCTTCCGGGAGGCCAATTCGGCCCGTCAACCCTGGCGGATGGAGTACCGGCTGCGGCGGCGCGACGGGGCCTGGCGCTGGGTGGACGACTCCGCCGCCCCGCGATTCGACGACGGCGGACGCTTCCTTGGCTACGTGGGCTCCGTGGTCGACGTGCAGGAGGACTGGGAGGCCAAGGAGAAGATCCGCGAGAGCGAAGAGCGTCTCAGGGCCCTGATGGACGCCATGCCCGCCTTCGTCTGGCTGGCGACGCCGGACGGGAAGATGAGCTACTTCAACGACCTATGGTACGATTTCACCGGCCAGACCCCGGACGAGTCGCTACCTGACGGCTGGGTCGCCGCGCTGCATCCGGACGATGTCCCGCGGGCGGACGCAGCCTGGGAAGCTTCGCGGCGGGCGGGCGCGGACTTCCAGATCGAGATGCGTTACCGGAGTCGAGACGGCGCCTACCGCTGGCACGTGGTGCGCGCCAAGCCGGTGCGGGACGCGAGCGGCGCAGTGACGACTTGGCTGGGCGTGTCGTTCGACACCCACGAACTCCGGCTGGCGGCCGAGCACCAGGCGCTGCTGATCAACGAGCTGAACCACCGGGTGAAGAATACGCTGGCGACCGTGCAGGCAATGGCGGCCCAGATGGTCCGCGGCGAACGCACGCCGGAGGAGGCGCACGAGGCCTTCACGGGCCGCCTGCTGGCCCTCTCCGCGGCGCACAACGTGCTGACCGAACAGCGCTGGGCGGGCGCCGACCTGCGCGACGTCGTATCGGGCGCCGTCGAGACCTTCGGCGAGAACCGCGGGAGATTTCAGATTTCCGGCCCCTCGGTCTGGCTGCCGGCCAAGACGGCGCTGGCCATCGCGATGGCGCTGCACGAGCTGGGCACGAACGCCATCAAGTACGGCGCGCTGAGCGTGCCCGAAGGGCGTGTGGCGTTGGGCTGGACCGCGTCGGCGGGTGACGATGCGATCCGCCTCGGCCTGGAGTGGCGCGAGATGGGCGGACCGATGGTCAGCGCGCCCGTACGCCGCGGCTTCGGTTCGCGGCTGCTGGAGCGGGGGCTGGCGGCCGAACTCGGCGGCCCCGTGCGGCTCGCTTTCCACCCTGAAGGGCTGGTCTGCACTCTGGAAGCGGCGATCCCCGGCGCCGGCTCTGTAGTCGCCGCCTGGCAGCCTCCGCCGGCTAGCGGGTGAGCCGCCGGCAAACGTCGTCGAGCTGCTCGAGAGTTTCGTACCGGATGGTAATCATCCCTGTCCCGCCGCGATCGTCGATGGAGACCTCGAGGCCCAGCACGTCGGCGAGATCGTTTTCCAGCGCCATGGTGTCGACGTCCTTGGTTCTGCGCTTGCCCTTGGTGCGCGGCGACTTGCCTGGCGCGCCGCGACTCAGCGCTTCGGCCTCGCGCACCGACAGTCCCTTGGCGATGATCTGCTCGGCCAGCGCCTCGGCGTTGGGGGCGGTGGCGATCGCCCGGGCGTGACCGGCGGACAGCCGCCCCTCAAGCAGATGGGTCCGCACGCCCTCGGGCAGGCTGAGCAGGCGCAGGGTGTTGGCCACGTGGCTGCGGCTCTTGCCGACCGCCTCGGCGACCGCGTCCTGGGTTCGTCCGAAGCGGTCCATGAGCTGCTTGTAGGCCGTCGCCTCTTCGATCGGCGACAGGTCGGCCCGCTGGACGTTCTCGATGACGCCGATCTCGAGCACCTGCATGTCGGTGAGCTCGCGCACCAGCACCGGCACGGCGGCCAGCCCCGCCCGCTGGGCGGCGCGCCAGCGCCGTTCGCCCGCGACGATCTCGTAGCGTCCCTGTCCCTTCGGCCGGACCAGGATCGGCTGCAGGATGCCCTTGTCGCGGATCGAGGCGGCCAGCTCCTCGAGCTGCTCCTTGGGAAACACCCAGCGGGGCTGGTCCGGATTCCGATCCAGGAACTCGATGGGGATCTCGCTCACGGCCGCGCCGGGCGGCGCCTGAGGCGGCGGGGCCTCCGGCGGACGCACGTCCTCTTCGCCGAGCAGCGCCGACAGTCCGCGGCCGAGGCCTCTGCGGTGTTCCGCCATGACGCGCCCTCCTCCCCCTACGCCGCCTGGGCGCGACGTTCGCGCTCGCGCGCGACGACTTCCCGGGCCAGCTTCAGATAGGCTTGGCTGCCCGCACACTTCAGGTCGTAGACCAGCACCGGCTTGCCGAACGAGGGCGCCTCCGAGACCCGCACGTTGCGCGGAATGACCGTGTCGTAGACGGTGCCGCCGAAGTGCGAGCGCACGTCCCGCCCCACCTGCTCGGACAGGCTGTTGCGGCGGTCGTACATGGTCAGCACGATGCCCTGGATCTCCAGCGACGGGT
>JAQVDF010000425.1 GCA_028698405.1 Phenylobacterium sp.
CTGATAACGTGCGCCGAACTCCAGGTCGCCGAAGCCCTCGCCATTCAGGCGCCGCACACGCGTCAGGGTGTTGTCGCGCTGCTGGACCGTGGTGATCACATCCTCGCGCCACACCCACCCGCCGCGGCCCTCGACCTCCAGCCGGTTGGTGATCCCGTAGCGGAAGCCGAGATTGTGGACGATGGTGTCGCGGTCGGCCTCGGTGGCCTCGATCAGGCCCAGGTTGATGCCTGGCACGATCTCGATCCCGCGGAACACCAGCCGGTTGGCGCTGGAGCGCACGTATTCGATCGACGGGTCGATGACCGCGCGGCCGCGGGGCGTGAGCACGCCCGCCCGCTCCGGCAGAGCCGCCACGTCTTCCTCCTTGATCTGGGGCGGCGGCGGCGCCTCTCCGACGGGACCGGCCGGCAGCGGGGCTTCGCCCGACGCCTGCGGCTGAGCCTGGGCCATCTGGTACTGGCCGTCGGGATTGGTCGGCGCCTGGGTCTGGCCGGCACGCACCGCATCGAGCTCGCCTAGAAGGATCTCCCTTGCCTGCTGCAGCCCCTGCAGGGCCAGCCGCTGCTCGGCGATCAGTCGTTCCTGCTCGGCCAGCTTGCGTTCCTGCTCGGCCAACCGCTCTTCGATGCTGCGAAGCCGCTCGGCGGTGTCCGGATCGATCTCCGCTCGGGCCTGGTCAGCGAAGCAGACCGCCACGATGGCGAGCGCGCTGGCCCCCGCCAACCGCAGCGACCGACCGCGTCCCCCTGAAGCAATCGTCAGCATATGTGTCCCCCGCTACAGGACGCCCCCTGCCCGGCTTCCACGCGAACGCTAGCCCCAATCTATGTAGGCGTCCTTAAGCGTAGACAACGCGAGGTAGCGAATACGAGTCGTGTGTGACCTCTGGGCCAGCATCGTGGTCGATCAGCTTGGCAAGCCGTTCACGAGCTCGGTTAACGCGGCTCTTCAGGGTGCCCACCGCGCAACCGCAGACCTCGGCGGCCTCTTCGTAGGAAAGGCCGGAGGCGACCACCAACAGCAGGGCTTCGCGGGCGTCCGGGGTCAGCCGGTCCATCGCCGCCAGGAGCTCGCCGTACTGGACGCGCCATTCCTGCTCGGGGCTGCACGCCATCTTCGCCGCCAGCTTCCCGTCGACGTCCTGCACGGTGCGCCGGCGTTTGGCCATGGAGGTGTAGAAGGTGTTGCGGACGATTTTGAACATCCAGGCCTTGAGATTGGTGCCCATCTCGAAGCCGGCGCGTGATCGCCAGGCCCGCATCAGCGCATCCTGGACGAGGTCGTCCGCGTCGGCGCTGGAGCCGGTCAGGCTCATTGCGTACCCCCGGAGGGGCGGGATAAGCGCTATCACTTGATCCTTGAAGGGATCCGACATCTGCCCACCATCCCTGGCGGCGCGGCCCAAACGCCACGCGACGCCATCCTGACACCATCGCCCCCCAGAGCGTATGGACGTTGGTCGCTCCCATCCCCCGCTTGCGGTGGAGGAGGTAGCCCGAGCGAACGCCGTTCCCTAATAAACCCTTAATACGACACCTTGATAAACCCTCAATACGACACGTTCAATCGGCGACGGGCGCCGTGGTGACTTTTCTACTGCGGGTTGGAAAACACGAGTTCTGTCCCCCTGGCCCGTCGCGCGATTAACCAGTCGTCAACCCGCCCTGTTCCGGCCACATTCGCCATCTCACGAGAAGGTGAGCGGACCACCGGTCGGCGGCGTCGGCGAACCTCGGAACCGACTGCCGCGTTGAGCAGGGATCGCCCGACGACCTGAGGAAACCGCCAAGCATGCGACCGATCCGCTTTGCCCGCTTCATCGCCGCCGCCGCCTCCGCCGCCGGCCTTCTCGCTGCTTGCGGCGAAGGTGCGGGACCGCCACAGGGCGCCGAGGGCGCTGCCGGAGAGGTCGCCTCGGAGAACGCAGCGGCCTCCCAGGATCCGGCCGCGACAGGCGCCATGAGCGGCGGCCCCAGCGGTCAGACGCCGGCCTACGGCGAGCCGGGCGGCGCGCCGTCGATGATCACCGAGTCAGGCGACGGAGCCCCGCCTTCGGTCGGTTCCGGAGACGCGCCGCTCGGTAGCTCGGGCCGCGGCGCCGACGCCGACGAACAGACGCCGACGAAATAGCCTCAGCCGATGGCCGCGTGGACCTCTGCGTCCGCGTCCGCCCCCGGCTCGATCGCCGCCTGCAGAGCCTGGAACAGCTTCGCCACGTCGATCGGCTTGGCCACATGCCCGTCCATGCCGGCGGCGAGGTATTCGGCCACTTGGTGGCTCATCGCGTTGGCGGTCAGCGCCAGAACGGGAGTCCGCCGCCGGCCGGTCTCGGCCTCCCGCTCGCGGATCCGGCGGGCGGCGGTGGGTCCGTCCATCACCGGCATCTGCACGTCCATCAGGATGGCGTCCCAGTCGCCGGCCTCCCAGGCCTCGACCGCCGCCCGACCGTCGGCCACTACCGTCGGCTCGACGCCGATCTGATGCAGCAGCGTCTTGAGGACCAGCTGGTTCACGGTATTGTCCTCGGCCGCCAGCACGCGCAGCGACAGCGCCGGCTCGACCGGCTCGGCGGCCGGCGACGGCAACGGCGAACGCCGACGCTCTTCGCCCACGTACGGCAGCGGCAGGCGGACGACAAAGCGGCTGCCGCGCCCGACCTGGCTCTCCACCCGAATGCCGCCGCCCATCAGCTGTGCGAGCTCCTGGCAGATCGCCAGGCCAAGGCCGGTGCCCCCGAACCGGCGCGTCGTCGAGGCGTCGACCTGCGCGAACTTCTG
>JAQVDF010000426.1 GCA_028698405.1 Phenylobacterium sp.
ACCCGCGCCGCGACGGTGGTCAGCAGCCGCGCGCCGGAGACCGGCGCCGCCTCGCCGGTGTTGACCAGCAGGAAGCAGCCGGTGCCATAGGTGGCCTTCATCTCGCCCGGCCGCACGCAGCCCTGGCCCATCAGCGCCGCCTGCTGGTCGCCGGCGACGCCGCGGATCGGGATCGGCCGGCCGACCAGATCGGGCATGGTCTCGCCAAACCCGTCGCCGGCGCAGTCCACCACCTGCGGCAGCACCTTGGCCGGGACGCGGAAGATCTGCAGCATCTCCTCCGACCAGTCGCCGGCCCGCAGGTCGAACAACAGGGTGCGCGAGGCGTTGGTCGCGTCGGTCACGTGCCGCGCGCCCCCGGTCAGCTTCCAGACCAGCCAGGAGTCGATGGTGCCGGCCAACAGCTCGCCGGCCTCGGCCCGGGCACGGGCGCCTTCGACGTTGTCCAGCAGCCAGGCGAGCTTGGTGCCCGCGAAGTAGGGGTCGAGCAGAAGACCCGTGCGCTCGGTGATCCGGGGCTCCAGCCCGTCGTCCCGCAGCCTCGCGCAGACGTCCTCGGTCCGCCGGTCCTGCCAGACGATCGCACGGTGGACCGGCCGGCCCGTGACCTTGTCCCACAGCACCACCGTCTCGCGCTGGTTGGTGATGCCGATCGCCGCCACGTCCGAAATCGGGCGGCCGGCGCGCTCGACCGCCTCGCGCATCACCTCGATGCTGGCCTGGAAGATTTCCTCGGCGTCGTGCTCCACCCAGCCGTCGTCGGGATAGTACTGACGGAGCGGTCGCGAAGCCTCGGACAGAGATGCGCCCTGGCGGTCGAACACCACCGCCCGCGTGCTGGTCGTGCCCTGGTCCAGAGCCAGGATCAGCGGCTCGCCCATTCCCCTCGCCTCCCCTCGCGCGGCTCTGCGTCGACCGCTGCGCACCTCACAACGTTCTAAACTGCTTCTTCACCTTGTCTGCGGCAAATGGGCGCTCCACGCCTAGAACGGGGCAAGGGGGACGAACAACGTGAGCGTCGCGGTCAGGGCCGACGACCTTCTTCGGCTCGCCAGGAGCAAATCGCCTGCCGACCGCGAGCGCCTGCTGATGGCGGTCGTGGATCTGTGCGCCGCCAGCGACGCGCGGGAGGTCAAGGCCGCCAAGCCGATCCAGGATCTTCTCAGCTCGATCTTCATGACCCTGGTTGTCGAGGCCGAGCGCGACATCCGCCGACGCCTCGCCGAGAAGCTCGCCCCGGTCGAATGGGCCCCGGCGGCGCTGGTCTACGTACTGGCGCTGGACGAGATCGAGATCGCCCGGCCGGTGATCGCCCAGAGCCCGGCGCTGCAGGACGCCGACCTCGTCCGCCTGTTGCTGGAGGCCACGCTCGAGCATCAGGTGGCGGTCGCCCGGCGCCCCAGGCTCGGCCAGCCGGTCATCGACGCCATCCTCGACGGCGACCAGCCAGCGGTGCTGACCGCCCTGGCGGCCAACGCCGAGGTGGAACTGACGCCTGAGAACATGGCGCGGCTGGTGGCCGCCGCCCGGCGGATCGCCACGCTCCGCGCCCCCCTCTCCCGCCGTACCGAGATGACGCCGGCGCTGGCCCGCGACCTCTACGTCTGGGTCGGCCAGTCCCTGCGCCAGAAGCTGGCGGCCGAGTTCGAGCTCGACCTCGAGGGCCTCGACGGCGCGCTCACCGAGGCCGTCCGCGAGGCCTACGCCGACGGCCCCGGCTCGGGCGGGGACGCGGCCACCGAAGGGCGGCTGGTGGGGAAGCTGGCCGCGGCCGGGCAGCTCAAGCCCGGCTATCTCATGCGCGCCCTGCGCGAGGGTAAGCTGTCGCGCTTCGTCAGCGCCCTGGCGGTGCTCGGCGACTTCGACATCGACCACGTGCGGCTGGCCGTCGACGCCGACCGGCCCGATCTGCTGGCCATGGCCTGCGCCGCGGTGGGCATCGACCGAAGCGCCTTCCCGACGGTCCTGGCCCTGGTCTGGAAGCTGAACGGCGGGCGCCCGGGGGCCGGAGGCGACGCGCGCACCGCGACCGCCGCCCTGCCCGCCTACACCCGCACGGGCGGCGCCGCCGCCTTCCGCCAGGCCCTGGAAGCGGCCTGACTCGCCCCTCGCCGACGGCTCGACCTTTGACAAGGCCGAGCCTGTCGGGATTGTGGCCCCCGATGAACGACGCGCCCAACCTCCGCCTGGCCTTCGCCGCCAGCGACCGCCCGGAAGCCCAGGAGGCCCGGATGCGGCTCGCCCACCGCTACGGCTCGACGCCGGAGCGGGACGCCGACATCGTGGTCGCGCTCGGGGGCGACGGCTTCATGCTCGAGACGCTCCATCGCAACATCGAGCACCCCAAGCCGATCTACGGCATGAACCGCGGCTCGGTCGGCTTCCTCATGAACGACTACGAGGAGGACGATCTGCTCGAGCGGATTGCCGCGGCGGAGCGGGCGGTCATCCATCCGCTCAGCATGGTCGCAAGGGACGTCCACGGCCGCCAGCACAGCGCGCTGGCGATCAACGAGGTCTCGCTGCTGCGCCAGACCCGCCAGACGGCGAAGCTTCGGATCAGCGTCGATTCCAAGGTGCGGCTGTCGGAGTTGTCGTGCGACGGCGCGCTGGTGGCCACCCCGGCCGGCTCGACCGCCTACAACCTCTCCGCCCACGGCCCGATCATCCCGCTCGACGCCAAGGTGCTGGCCTTGACCCCGATCAGCGCCTTCCGGCCCCGGCGCTGGCGCGGCGCCCTGCTGCCGCACACCGCCAAGGTAAGG
>JAQVDF010000427.1 GCA_028698405.1 Phenylobacterium sp.
ACCTGATCGCCTACAACATCGTCGGCACCGCGGCGGACCTCGAGGAGGTCACCCGTGCCGAGGTGATGAAGTATTCCGCCGGCGGCTTCCGCGACTTCACCCGCATCGCGGCTTCCGACCCGACCATGTGGCGGGACATCTTCCTGGCCAACAAGGACGCGGTGCTGGAGATCCTCGGCCGCTTCACCGAGGACCTGCAGGCGCTCTCGCGCGCCATCCGCTGGGGGGAGGGCGACAAGCTGTTCGACCTGTTCAGCCGCACCCGCGAGATCCGCCGCGGCGTCATCGCCGCCGGCCAGGAGAGCCCCGAGCCGAACTTCGGCCGCGACCGGGAGCGTCACTGACGCCCGCTTGAGCCGCGTCGCCGGCGCGCTACTGTTTTCACGGGCCGGTCCGCGGCCGGGACAGGGATGGTCGGCCGGACGTGGACAACGCTGCAGCGCATGACCGATCGCCGGGCCTCGTGCCCTTCGGCGAGGCCGTGCGCGTCTGGGCGCGGATCGCGGCCCTGAGCTTCGGCGGGCCAGCCGGGCAGATCGCGGTGATGCACCGCATCCTGGTGGAGGAGAAGCGCTGGCTGGGCGAGCGCCGGTTCCTGCACGCCCTCAACTACTGCATGCTGCTGCCGGGGCCGGAAGCCCAGCAGCTCGCCGTCTACGTCGGCTGGCTGATGAACCGCACCCTCGGCGGGCTGGTCGCCGGCGGACTGTTCGTGCTGCCCGGCTTCCTGTCGATCATGGCGCTCAGCATCCTCTACGCCCTCTACGGAGAGCTGGAGCCGGTCGGCGCTCTGTTCTTCGGCCTCAAGGCGGCGGTGCTGGTGATCGTCGTGCAGGCGGTGATCCGGGTCGGAAGCCGCTCGCTGCGCGGACCGCTGATGATCGGCCTCGCGGCCGGGGCCTTCGTCGCCATCTACGCCTTCGACGCTCCCTTTCCGCTGATCATCCTGGCCGCCGCCGCGATCGGCTTCGTCGCCGGCCGAAGCGGCTGGTCGCCTTCTCCGGGCGGAGGCGGCGGCCAGGGAGGCGGGACGCAGGCCTACGTCGACGACGCCCAGACTCTTCTGGGCGAGGACACGCCCGAACACGCCCGCCCGAACCTGGCCTGGGCGCTGCGCGTCGCCGGCGTCTTCCTGGCGCTGTGGCTGGTCCCGGTGCTGGCGCTGGGCCTGCTGCTCGGCTGGGACGACGTGTTCGCAGACATCGGCCTCTTCTTCTCGAAGATGGCCATGGTCTCGTTCGGCGGGGCCTATGCGGTGCTGGCCTATGTCGCCCAGGAGGCGGTCGAAACCTTCGGCTGGCTGCAACCTGGGGAGATGCTGGACGGCCTGGGCATGGCCGAGACCACGCCCGGCCCGCTGATCATGGTCACCCAGTTCGTCGGCTTCATGGGCGCCTACCGCGCCGCAAGCGGCATAGATCCCCTGGCCGCGGGCATGCTCGGCGGGATCCTGACCACCTGGGTGACCTTTACGCCCTGCTTCCTGTGGATCTTCCTCGGCGCGCCGTTCGTCGAGGCGTTGCGCGGCGCGCGGGCGCTGAACGCCGCCCTGGCGGCGATCACCGCCGCCGTCGTCGGCGTGATCCTCAACCTCGCCGTCTGGTTCGGCCTGCACGTGCTGTTCGGCCAGGTGTCGGAGGCGGTAGCCGGCCCCCTGCGCCTGGACCTGCCTGTACCGGCGAGCGTGAACTGGCCGAGCCTGCTGCTCGCCCTCGCCGCCGCCGTCGCGGCCTTCGGCGTCAGGCTCGGCGTGATTCCGCTGCTGCTCGCCTGCGCCGGAACCGGCCTCGCCCTGCACCTGGCCGGCGTCGTCTGAAGGAGATCAGCCGCCCGCCTTCAGGAATTCCGCCGTCGCCTCGATGGCCTCGACCAGGCTGACGCGCTGCAGGGTCACTCCCTCGGGCAGGCCGGAGAACAGGCGGGTGGGCGCCGCGGCGTCGAGCATGACGAAGACGCCCTTGTCGTCGGCGCGCCGGATCAGGCGGCCGAAGGCCTGGGAGATGCGGGCGCGCGCGACCGCGTCGTCGTAGCCCTTGCCGCCGAAGCGGACGCGGCGGGCCTTATGCAGGATGTCGGGCCTCGGCCACGGCACCCGGTCGAACACCAGGAGGCGCAGGCTGCGGCCGGGCACGTCCACGCCGTCGCGCACCGCGTCGGTTCCCAGCAGGCAGGCGTCCTCCTCGGCGCGGAAGATGTCGACCAGCGCACCCACCTCCAGCGGATCGACGTGCTGGGCGTAGAGCGCCAAGCCCCGGTCGGCCATGGGGGCGGCGATCCGCTCGTGCACGGCCCGCAGCCGGCGGATGGCGGTGAACAGGCCCAGGCCCCCGCCGCCGGCCGCCAGGAACAGCTCGCGCATCGCCGCCGCCACCTGCCGCGGATCGTCCCGGCCGACGTCGGTGACGACCAGTGCCCGTGCGTTGGCCGCATAGTCGAACGGCGAGGCCAGACGGATGGTTTTGGGCCGGTCGGGCAGCCGGGCCGCCCCCGTGCGCATCTCGGCCAGCGCGAAGGGATCGTCGAGGCTTGGGTCGGCCATGGTGGCGCTGGTCACCAGCACCCCGTGGGCCGGGGCGATCACCGCATGGGTCAGCGGCTCGGTCGGGTCCACCCAATGGCGGCGGCAGGCCGCGTCCACCACCCGGCCGTAGAGGAAGGTGGCGTCGAACCAGTCGACGAAGTCGGGGTCGTCCTCGGAGTCCTCGTCGATGGCCCGGAGCATCGAGCGCCAGGCCGGCAGGGTCATCCGCGCGCGC
>JAQVDF010000428.1 GCA_028698405.1 Phenylobacterium sp.
AGGGCGATGCTCAGGAAGACCACGCCCGGCCAGTCGAGCGGGACCTTGCCGACGCCCGGCGCTCGGCCCGGCAGGAACAGTTGGGCCAGCAGCATGCCGCCGACCCCGAACGGGAGGCCCAGGTAGAACAGGAACCGCCAATTGAAGCTGTCCATCAGCACCCCGCCGACCCAGGGGCCGAGGGCGGGGGCCAGCACCACGCCGATGCCGAACAGGCCCATGGCCGCACCGCGCTTCTCCGGCGGGAAGATCTGGAACATCACCACCATGGCGAGCGGCTGGACGACGCCCGCCGCCAGGCCCTGGATCACCCGGGCGACGATCAAGAGGTTCTCGTCCGGCGCGATGCCGCCGAGGATGGCCCCGGCCAGGAACAGCCCGAGCGCGCCGACCATGGTCGTCCGCTGGCCGAAGGCGCGTTCGCACCAGGCGGTCATCAGCATCGAGACGGTCATCGCCGCCAGGAAGCCGGTGGACAGCCATTGGACCCGCGTCTGGTCGATGCCGAACTGGCCCATGATGGCCGGCACGGCCACGTTCACGATGGTCGAGGAAAGCACGACGGCGATGGCCGAGACCATCGCCGTCGCGGTCGCCAGCCCCCGGTAGGTGGGGCCGTAGCGCTCGAACAGGGCCTCAGTGGACGACATCGATCGTGGCCTCGACCATCATGCCGGGCCGGAGCCGCGCGTCCGCTTCCGCCAGCTCCAGCCGCACGGGCAGGCGCTGGGTGACCTTGGTGAAGTTGCCGCTCGGATTGGGGTTGGGCAGCAGGGCGAACTGGCTGGTCGCCGCCCCGCCGATGCGCGAGACCCTGGCCTCGAACCTGCGACCGGGGAAGGCGTCGACCTTGACGGTCGCCGGCGCGCCGAGCGTCAGCTTGCGCACCTCGGTCTCCTTGACGTTCACGTCCACCCACAGGTCGCCGGTCGAGTGGTACATCAGCAGGCGCGAGCCTGGGCTGACGTACTCGCCGGCGTCCACGAAGGTCTGGTCGATCACCCCGTCGAAAGCGGCTCGGATCTCGCGCCGGTCGAGGTCGAGCGCCTGTTTGGCCCGGTCGGCGATCAGCGCCTGCTTCTGCGCCTCCAGCACGGCGATCTGCTCTTCCAGCACCGCCGCGTCCTGCGCGCCGGTGCGGGTGACGCCGAGGCCGGCGCGGGCGGCGGCGATGGCCGCTTTGGCGCGGCTGGCGCTCTGCTCGGCGGCGGTCAGGCGCGCCAGGTCCTCGTCGTAGCGGCTCTTGGCCACCAGCCCCTTCTCGAAGAGGGTGCGAGTGCGCTGGAAGGCGCTGCCGGCGGCGCGCACCTCGGCCTGCTGGGCCTGGTAGGCGGCCTCGGCCTCCGAGACGCCGGCGGTGGAGACCCCCACCTGGCTGGCGACCCGGCTGCGCACGGCGCCTTGCTGCACGCGCAGCTGCGCCTGCTGGGCCTCGATGGCGGCGATCTGGGCGTCGATCTTGGCCAGCGCATATTCGGCGTCGCGCGGCTCTATGCGGGCCAGGAGCTGGCCCTTCCGGACGGTGTCGCCCGGATCGACGGCGAGCTCGACCAGCTTGCCGGCCGCCTCGGCGCTGACCGCCACCACGTGCGAGGCGATGCGCGCGTCGTTGGCGTAGACGTGCTGGCCGCGGGCGTGCACCAGCGCCCCGCCGCCGCCGGCCAGCGCCACGGCGGCGACCACGCCGCCGAGGATCAGGCGCTTCTTGCGGGAAGCCGGCTTGGCCGGCGCGGCCTTCTTAGCCGGGAACGGCAGGGGCTCGGCCCCCGATTGGGCGGCGCTCATTGGTCCAACCTTGCTGAAACTCTACGCAACACGGCCAGGACCTGGGCGAGCTCCTCGTCGCTCACGTCCTGCAAAAGCTCGGCGCGAAGCTCGTCGGCGATGGCCGTCAGCTCCGCGATCAGAGGCTGCGCCCGGGGCGTCAGCCGCACGTTGTTGGCGCGCCGATCGCCCTCGACCGGGCAGCGTTCGATCAGGCCCTGCCGCTGCAGATCGTCCAACTGGCGCACCAGGGTCGGGCCCTCGACGCCGACGCGCTCGGCGAGTTCGCGCTGGGTGAGGGGTTCGGGCGATTTGGCGAGCTCCAGCAACGCATGCCAGCGCGACTGCGTCAGGCCCGTATGCCGCATCCGCTCGTCCAGCCGCGCACGCCAGCGGCGGCTGATCAGGGCGATCTCGCGAGGCAGGAGCTGGCGGGGAGTCTCGGAATTCATAGCGTGCTATCAATTAGCAAGCTACTTGCGGTGGGGCAAGGGCGCTGGGCGCGATAAATCGACCTCGCTTGTCCGCGGCCGGCCGGCCCGGCTTAATCGGCCGATGTTCGAAGGGTTCGCGCTTTCCGAGATCGACGTGGGCGAAGCCCGGCTTCGCGTGCGGACCGGCGGGTCGGGTCCCCCGCTGCTCCTGCTGCACGGCTGGCCACAGACCCACCTGATGTGGGGAAAGGTCGCCGCCGACCTGGCCCGCGACTTCACGGTGGTGGCCCCGGACCTGCGCGGCTACGGCGGCAGCACGGGGCCGGCGACCGCGCCCGACCACGAGCCCTATTCCAAGCGGGCGATGGGCCGCGACGTGCTGGCCCTGATGCGCGGGCTCGGTTTCGAGCGCTTCGACCTCGCCGGACACGACCGCGGCGGGCGGGTCGGCTATCGGCTGGCGCTCGACCATCCGCAGGCGGTGCGCCGCCTGGCGGTGCTCGACATCGTGCCGACCTTCGAGGTCTACAGCCGCGCCGACATGGCCATGGGCCT
>JAQVDF010000429.1 GCA_028698405.1 Phenylobacterium sp.
GCCGTCGGGCCCGTTGGAGTCGAAGGCCCGGTTCGCGCTCTGTTGCGGCTTGCCCCCGCCGCCGCCCCTGGTGCGGCCGCGCTGACGCTTCATACCCTTGAAATCTCTCATTCGTCGCTGACCGTCTCGGGACCTGCGCTCATGGGGAATTTAGGCGCCTGGGACCCGTGTGGTTCTGATCGGAGCGGGCGATGTCGGCCCAAGAATTCCGTCTGTTGATGCGCAGGTTTCCCCGTCTTCCAACCTGCCTTGAGGAGGCGCGTCACGCGAGGCTTGCGGGCTCGCGCCTGCCGGAGCGGTCTTGCGCGCCATGGGACGCTCGAACCTGACGCACCGGCCAATTGGGGTGGAGACGGCTTCAGATGTAGCGATTCAGCGTGCCCTTTCCAAGGGATTTTTCGCGCCCGCCACGACGCGATCGCGGTCGGCCAGGTCCTTCAGCGTGCGCACCTCGCGGGCCCCGGCCTGACGGAACAGCGCCTCGACGGCCTCCCGCTGGTCCCAGCCGATCTCCACGGCGAAGCGGCCTCCGGGCTTGAGGACCCGCAGGATCTCGGGCGCCAGCCGGCGGTAGGCGGCCAGCCCGTCGGGACCGCCGTCGAGCGCCAGGCGCGGCTCGTGATCGCGCACCTCAGGCTCGAGGGTCTCGATGACCTCGGTGGCGATGTAGGGCGGGTTGGAGACCACCAGGTCGAAGCTCTCGTCGGCGAGGCCCGCGCACCAGTCGCCGCGCAAGAGGGCGCAGCGGGCCGCGAGGCCGAGGTTGGCGGCGTTTTCGCGCGCGACGGCCAGCGCCTCCTCCGAGATGTCGACGCCGAGGCCCTTGGCCCGCGGGCGTTCGGCCAGGATCGCCAGGAGGATGGCGCCCGAGCCCACGCCCAGGTCGAGAACGGTGAAGGCCTCCTCCTCGCCGAAGGTCTTGAGCGCCCAGTCGACCACCGTCTCGGTGTCCGGCCGGGGCGTCAGCACGTCCGGGGTGACCTGCAGCATGATCTTCCAGAAGCCGCGGCGGCCGAGGATGTGGCTGACCGGCTCGCGCCGCTCCCGGCGGGCGATGTACTCCTCCAGGCGCGCTTCCTGCTCGGGGGTCAGCTGCCGGTAGGGATCGGTGACGATGTCGATCCGGTTCGCGTCGGCCGCCGCCTCCACCAGGAGGCGGGCGTCGATCACCGGGCCGGCGAGGCCGGCGGTCTGCAGCCGGTTCTTGGCGGCCGTCCAGGCCTGGACGAGGTTGAGGGTCAAACGGCGTCTTCCTGCATCGGGGCCGTGCAGGCGTCTCCCAAAGCCACCTGGCCGGCCCTGGTCACGTGAACGTAGATCCCGCAGTTCATGTGCCCGTAGGCGTCATGCAGGCCCTTCACGATATCGGCGTCGCGCTCGGCGGTCTCGGGGTTCACGTGGGTCGCCGCGCAGCGGACGATGGGCTTGAAGACCTCGGCTTCCGCCCAGCCGAGCATCAGCTTGCGGCCCTCCCAGTCGTTCTCGGCCCAGGCCGGCCAGCCGTCGACGTAGAGGTTGGCGCGGAAGCGCAGCGGGTCGATCTGGACGCCCATCCTGCTCTCGAGGTCGCGAACGCTGGCCAGGTTGACGATCGAGACGTGGCCCCGGGGATGGTCGGTGAAGCGGTGGCCCTCGACCGCCTCGACCACCCGCAGCGGCCCGCGGGCCTCCTCGCCCAGCAGGTCGGCGAGCCAGCGGGCGAAGGCCTCGCGGCCCTCCTCGTCCGTCAGCCGGCCGGAGAAGGACCTATGTCCCGGCGCCTGCGCCTCGAGCACGCCGGCGGCCTCGTCCCAGCGGGTGCGGGCCAGCGCCACGCGCGGGATGGACATCAGCACGGTGAACTTCTGCTTCGGGATGAAGGCGGGCGCCTGCGGGTCGTAGCCCGAGGGGCCGTTCTCCACCGCGAAGATGCGGTCGCACGGAAATCGCCCGCCGACGGAGAGCTGGGCCGTCTGCAGCGGCTCGGGGGTGAATCCCTTCACGGGATGGCGGAAAAGCCCTGCGACGATGCCCATCATGGCTGGGTCTGTTGCCGTAAGACGGATCAGTCTACAAGGGAACGGCGACGCTTCGGGTGGGGTTCTGGCGTCGCGGGGGAAGGGAGATGCGCACTTGCGTCGAGACCAGGACCGGGCGCCTGGCCCGCAAAAACGCGCCCGTCGCCTGCCGTCCTGGGTGCTGAACGCGGCCCCGTGGGTGGCGCTCGCCGCCACCACCGCCGCCCTCGTCTACCGCCCCTCGTCCAAGCCGCAGCCTGGCATGAGCGTGCAGCAGGCGCTGTCGCCCGAGGAGTTCGACCGGGCGGAGCCCGGCCGCGGGCGGCTGGCGAGCGCGCCCCACAAGATTCCGCCGAAGGGATGGAAGGACATCCTCTGGCGCACCTACCAGGAGGTGACGCACGACCGGCTGAGCGCGGTCGCCGGTTCGGTCACCTTCTACACGCTGATGGCCATCTTCCCGGCGCTCGGGGTGTTCGCCTCGCTCTACGGTCTGTTCTCCGACGTCGAACAGGCGCGCCAGCAGCTCGCCGACCTCGCCGCGGTTTTCCCGCGCAGCGTGCTCGACCTGGTCGGCGACCAGATGGTGCGAATGGCCAGTCGGCGGCCGGTCAGCCTCTCGGCCGCCTTCGTCATCTTCCTGCTGGTCTCGGTGTGGAGCGCCAACGCCGGGATCAAGGCTCTCGTCGATGGCCTGAACATCGCCTACTACGAGCAGGAGAAGCGCAACTACTTCCTGCGCTCGGCCCTG
>JAQVDF010000017.1 GCA_028698405.1 Phenylobacterium sp.
CTGTCGGGCGCCGAGGCATACGAGGCCGAGCGCCGCCGCGCCGAGACGCTCGCCGAGGCGGCGCAGCTGCGCCAGGAGGCCGCCGATACGTTGCGCCGGGCCAACGCGCGCCTGGCCTCCGAAGTCGAACTGAGGACCCAGGAGCGGGACTACCTGCGCACCCTGTTCCAACAGGCGCCCAGCTTCATGTCCATCCTCAACGGGCCGGACCACGTCATCGAACTCGCCAACGACGCCTACCAGCAACTGGTAGGTCACCGCGACCTCATCGGACGACCGGCGCGCGAGGCGCTGCCCGAGGTCGAGGGCCAGGGCTATTTCGAGCTGCTCGACACCGTCTACAGGACCGGCGAGCCCTACATCGGCCGCAACCAGCCGGTGATGCTGCAGCGTGCGCCCGGGGCGGAGTTGCAGCAGCGGTTCCTGAACCTGATCTACCAGCCCATCGCGGGCGCCGACGGGCGGCCGATCGGCATCTTCGTCGAGGGCTACGACGTCACCCACCAGAAGCGGACGGAGGACCAGCTCCAGCAGCTCAACGAAACGCTGGAGCAACGGGTCGTCCAGCGCACCGAGGAACTGGCCGACGCCCTGGCGCGGCTGGAGCGCGAATCGCAGGAGCGCCAGGCCGCCGAAGCCGCCCTCCTGCAGGCTCAGAAGATCGAGGCGCTCGGAAAGCTGACCGGCGGCGTGGCCCACGACTTCAACAACCTGCTCCAGGTGATCAGCGGCAACCTGCAGCTGCTGTCCAAGGACATCGCCGGCAACGCCCGCGCCGAGGCGCGTGTGCAGAACGCCCTGGCCGGCGTCTCCCGCGGGGCCAAGCTCGCCGCCCAGCTTCTGGCCTTCGGCCGTCGCTCGCCGCTCGAGCCCAAAGTCGTCAACCTCGGCCGGCTGCTGGCCAACATGGACGACCTGCTGCGCCGCTCGATCGGCGAGGACATCGAGATCGAGACCATCGTCGCCGGCGGCCTGTGGAACACCCTGGTGGACCCCGGCCAGATCGAGAATGCGATCCTCAACCTGGCCATCAACGCCCGCGACTCCATGCCCGAGGGCGGGCGGCTGACCATCGAGGCCGGCAACGCCTCGCTGGACGACGGCTACGCCCGCCAGCACGACGACGTAACGCCCGGGCAGTACGTGATGATCGCGGTCACCGACACCGGCGAAGGCATCGCGCCGGAGATCCTCGAGCGGGTGATCGAGCCCTTCTTCAGCACCAAGCCCGAGGGCAAGGGTACGGGCCTGGGCCTGTCCATGGTGCATGGCCTGACCAAGCAGTCCGGCGGACACTTCAAAATCTACAGCGAGGTCGGCGAAGGCACGACGATCAAGCTCTACCTGCCGCGCGCGACCGAGGTCGAGGACATGGTGCTCGACGTCGCGACCGGGCCGATCCGCGGCGGCGCCGAGACGGTGCTGGTGGTCGAGGACGACGACGACGTGCGCGAGACCACGGTCGGGCTGCTCAGCGAACTGGGCTACCGGGTGCTGAAGGCGCGCGATGCGCAGAGCGCGCTTACGGTGATCGAGAGCGGCGTGGCCATCGACCTGTTGTTCACCGACGTGGTGATGCCCGGCCCGCTGCGCAGCCCGGAGCTGGCGCGCAAGGCCAAGGAACGGCAGCCCGGTCTCGCGGTGCTGTTCACCTCCGGATACACGGAGAACGCCATCGTCCATCACGGGCGGCTGGACCCGGGCGTCGAGCTGCTGTCCAAGCCCTATTCGCGCGAGGCGCTGGCTCGCAAGGTCCGCCACCTTCTGGGGAACCAGGCCCAGCTGCGCGTGCCCCGGGCGATCGCGGGCGATGCGCCGCCGCGCGCCGCCGCCTCGCCGACGGCCGACGGGCTCACCGTGGTGGTGGTCGACGACGACGAACTGATCCGGGAAGCCACCGCCGAAATGGTCGCGGCCCTCGGCCACCGCGTGCTGTCGGCGCGCAACGCCGCCGACGCACTCGAAGCGCTGGCGGGCTGTGCGGTGGACGTGCTGCTGACCGACCTCGGATTGCCTGACGTCTCCGGCGCGGAGCTCGCGCGCCGGGCCCTGGAGCGCTGGCCGCAGCTGAAGGTGGTCTTCACGAGCGGCGACGACGTGGCCGCCCAGGGCGGCGGGATGGCCGCGGCGACGCTGCAGAAGCCCTACACCTCCCGGGACGTCGCGGTCGTCCTGGACGAGGTGCGGAACGGCGTGGGCGGCGGCCTGACCGGATAGTCCGCCCCCGTTCTCCTGCCGCCACAAAGAAAAAACGCCCCGGAGATCGCTCTCCGGGGCGTCGTCGTCAGGTGCGATGGATCGGGATCAGCCGATGGCGCCGTGGGCCAGCACCGCCAGCAGCAGCAGGGCCACGATGTTGGTGATCTTGATCATCGGGTTCACGGCCGGTCCGGCCGTGTCCTTGTAGGGGTCGCCGACGGTGTCGCCGGTGACCGCCGCCTTGTGGGCGTCGGAGCCCTTGCCACCGAAGTGGCCTTCCTCGATCAGCTTCTTGGCGTTGTCCCAGGCGCCGCCGCCGCTGGTCATAGAGACCGCGACGAACAGACCCGTGACGATCACGCCCATCAGCATCGCGCCGAGCGAGGCGAAGGCGTTCACCTTGCCGGCAATGGCGTTGATGACGAAGAACAGCACGATCGGCGAAGCGACCGGCAGCAGCGACGGGACGATCATCTCGCGGATCGCCGACTTGGTCAGGATGTCCACGGCGCGGCCGTACTCCGGCTTGACCTCGCCGGTCATGATGCCGGGGTTCTCCTTGAACTGACGCCGCACCTCGGCGACGACCGACTCGGCCGCACGGCCGACCGCGGTCATCGACAGGCCGCCGAACAGGAACGGCAGCAGACCGCCGAACAGCAGGCCGACCACCACGTAGGGGTTGGACAGGTCGAACGGCACCGCGCCGAGGCCTTCGAAGAACGAACCCGGTTCGGCGTTGGCCGCGAAGAACTTCAGGTCTTCGGTGTAGGCCGCGAACAGCACCAGGGCGCCGAGGCCGGCCGAGCCGATCGCATAGCCCTTGGTCACCGCCTTGGTGGTGTTGCCGACCGCGTCGAGCGCGTCGGTGGAGACGCGCACTTCCGGCGGAAGGCCCGCCATTTCGGCGATGCCGCCGGCGTTGTCGGTGACCGGGCCGAAGGCGTCCAGCGCCACGATCACGCCGGCCAGGGACAGCATGGCCGTGGTGGCGATGGCGATGCCGAACAGGCCGGCCAGATTGTAGGTCACCACGATGCCGATGATGATCACCAGGGCCGGCAGAGCGGTGGACTCCAGGCTCATGGCGAGGCCCTGGATGACGTTGGTGCCGTGACCGGAGACCGAGGCCTTGGCCACCGACTTCACCGGCCGGAAGCCGGTGCCGGTGTAGTACTCGGTGATCACCACGATCGCGGCGGTGACGGCCAGGCCGACGACCCCGCACCAGAACAGGCTCATGGCGTCGTAGGTGGCCTCGCCGACCGACACGCCGTCGCCGACCAGTTGCTGCATCACGAAATAGAGCGCGCCGATCGACAGCACGCCGGTGACGACCAACCCCTGGTAGAGCGCGCCCATGATGTTCCGGCTCTTGCCGAGCCGCACGAAGAAGGTGCCGATGATCGAGGTGACGATGCAGACGCCGCAGATGGCCAGCGGCAGCAGCATCATGGTCCCGACAGCCGCGCTGTCGCGGAAGAAGATCGCCGCCAGCACCATGGTGGCGACGACCGTCACCGCGTAGGTCTCGAACAGGTCGGCGGCCATGCCGGCGCAGTCGCCGACGTTGTCGCCAACGTTGTCGGCGATGGTCGCGGCGTTGCGGGGATCGTCCTCGGGAATGCCGGCTTCGACCTTGCCGACCATGTCGCCGCCGACGTCGGCGCCTTTGGTGAAGATGCCCCCGCCGAGACGGGCGAAGATGGAGATCAGCGAGGCGCCGAAGCCGAGGGCGACCAGCGAGTCGATCACCATCCGGTCGGTCATCGCATAGCCCATCGGGCCGATCAGGACCCAGAAGTAGACCGACACGCCCAGCAGGGCGAAGCCGGCCACGAGCATGCCGGTGACCGCGCCCGACCGGAACGCGGTGGACAGGCCCCGCTCGAGGCTTTCGGAGGCCGCCTGGGCGGTGCGCACGTTGGCCCGCACCGAGATCAGCATGCCCGCGAAGCCGGCCGCGCCCGAGAGCACCGCGCCGAGCAGGAAGCCGATGGCCGCCGGCACGCCGATCAGCACGCCCACGGCGATCATGATGACCACGCCGACGATGCCGATGGTCGTGTACTGGCGCTTCAGATAGGCCTGGGCCCCTTCCTGGATCGCGGCGGCGATCTCCTGCATACGCGGCGTACCGGCGGAGAGCCGCATCAGCGATGCGGTCTGTGCGGCGCCGTAGACCACCGCCAGAAGGCCGGCGATGATCACCAGCAACAATGTTGGATCCATAATCTGTGCGCCCCTTTTTCGACTGCACTGAGGGGCGTGGCCTTCGCCCTGCGGCGAAGCGCCCGAACCTCCCCTCGTTTCTTTCCCATTTATCAGGGACGCCGTTTGACGCTCCCCCTTTAAGACGGGCGCGAAGTTGCCAAAGATGCCCTGCCCGCGCAACGGGCCATCTTTGCCGTAGTTTTTGCGAACACCAGTACGCGTTCCCGCTGATACCCCTCGCTCGTCAGTGGAGAGGCGCAGACTTCATCTTGAGGGGCCGCCGCCGTTCCGGCGATTCGGCTTTATTCGCGGGTCCTGGAATGGACTTTAGGCTTTGCGGGGACGCGGCAGATTGCTTTGCCGCTTCGGCATCTGCCGCAGGACTACGATCCCGGCGATATCCTTTGGCGAGGCGATCAGGCCGGCCTCGCGCTGCATGACCTGGGAGATCTTGCCCGCGTCCAGACTGGTGTAGCTGTCGGGGCGGGTGAAGGGGGTGCGGTGGCCAGCCCTCACCAGCGCGTCGCGAAAATAGGGCTCGCGCTCGCGCAGCTTAGGCGCGTTGGCCGAGCGCGTCAGCTTGATCCGCACGTAGACGAATACGTAGTTTACCAGTTCGCCGTTCACGACGACGGGCAGACCGACCGGCAGCAGGTCGACCCAGGGGCCGATCGGCTCCTGATCAGTCTTGGCGGCGCCTCCCGCGGCCCGTGCGGAGCCGGCGATAAGGGCCAGGGGAGCGGAAAGGATCAGCGCGCGGCGAAGCATGCGCCCAGTTAGCCTGGGCCTGGTTGCAGAACTCTTCCTGCCGCCCGAGGTCCAGCCTCAGTGAAGCTGAGCCTTGGGAATCCGCAGGGTCTGTCCTGGATAGATCTCGTCGGGATCCTTCAGCATCGGCCGGTTGGCCTCGAAGATCTCCGGATAGCGGTTGGCGGACCCCAGGAACTGTTGGGCGATCCTGGAGAGGGTGTCTCCTGACTTGACCGTATAGAAGGTGGCCTCCTGCGCCTGTGGCGCCGAGGCCGGCTGCGCGCCTTGCGCCGGGGCCGCCTGCGGGGCCGGCTTCTGGACGACCGTGATGTTGTCCTCGACGTGCGCGACGCCCTTGGTGTTGCCGAGGATGAGGATCGCCAGCTCCTTTTCTCGCTGGCTGTCGGCCTGGCCGGTGATGCTGACCGTGTCCCCACCGCGCACGGTGATCTGGCCGCCAGCGATCGTGACGCCTTGCGCCCGCAGCGCTTCGGCGAGTTCGCTCGCTTCCACCTTCTCGGCCTTGCCGCCTCTCAGGCTCCTGCCCGCCTCGCGGGCGAAATCGAACAGTCCCATGGCTTTCCTCGCTGCGGACCGGGGCCCAGGCCTCGGCCAGAGGTTATGGGGACGCCAGGGAGGCGTCCCCGTTCGATGTTTCGGCTTTGCGTCAGACGCGGCTACCGCGACCGCGAACCATGCCCACCACGAACAGCAGCAGGATGGCGCCCAGCGTCGCGACGATCAGCGTACCGATGAAGCCGTAGTCGTCGAAACCCAGCATGCCGGCGACAAAGGCGCCGATGAACGCGCCCACCACGCCGACGATCAGGTTGGTCAGGATGCCGTGGTTACGGCGCATGACCTTCTCGGCGATCCAGCCGGCGACGATGCCGATGATGATCGCCCCAATGATTCCCACTCCGTCCACGTCTCACTCCTCCTTGCGCCCAGCCGACACGGTGCAGCACAAGCGCCGCGCCAGGACCTCCAGGCGGTTCTGAAAAAAACCAGTCCGACGCGGCTCGACCGTTGAACGGCCGGCGGCCGGCGCCGCCAACTACCGATCCCGAAGGATCCACTGCGGCGAAAACCCCTACGGTGGCGGCTGGGTTCCGGAGCGACCGGCCACGCTTTTGCGAGCAAGGGCCGAAAATGCATCGGACGCCCGAGTCCGGGCGCCCGACGTGAGTTCGGAAGATGGAGCCTATTGGGGCGCCGGCTTCTCCGACTTGGCCGTGGATCCGCTGGCCTCGGCCGCCGGCTTGTCCGCCTTGTCCTTGGCGGCGTCCTCACTTGCGGAGGCGTCCGTTGCCGGCGGAGCGGTCGCTTGCGTCGACGCCGGCTTGGCCGAAGCCTCCGCGGGCTTGGCGTCGCTCGCGTCGGCAGGCTTGGCTTCCTTGTCCCCGGCGAAGGCCGGCGCCGAAATCGCGAAGGCGAGGGCCGCAGCCCCGATCATCATGGTCGTACGCATGAGGTCTCCTTGTGATGAGGCCTCCCCCGACGGCGAAGTGGTCTGCCGAAAATCGGACGTCAGCGCGGCCCCGTTGGGGCGAAACCGTGACCTCAGCGATGTACCCAGCCGCCGGCGCCCGGATCGAGCGTCCGCCCCTCGAGCAGCACCCGGACGCCTGTCCCTTCCGCGACTTCGCCGATGACCGTCAGGCCCAGCCCCGCCGCAGCTTGCGGCGGGGCGGTGCAGACGATCTGGTAGTCGTCCCCGCCGCTCGCCAGGCGGAGCAAGGCCTCTGCCTTGTCCCCTGCCCCCGCCAGCCAGCGCCGCGCCCCGTCCGACAGGGGCAGCGCCTCGAGCCGCAGGGTGATCGCGGCGCCGCTCGCCTCGGCTATGTGGCCTGCGTCGGCGATGAGCCCGTCGGAAATATCCGCCGCGGCGCTGACGTGGGCGCGTAGCGCGTCGCGCAGATCCAGCCTGGGCTGCGGGACGCGGTAGCGGTGCTCGAGTTCGGGTTCGGCGAGCTCGCCGCGCGCGGCCATCAGGCCCAGCAGCCCATCGCCGATCGGGCCGCTGACCAGCACCAGGTCGCCGGGACGCGCCCCGCCGCGCCGCACCATGCCTCCCGCCGGGACCCAGCCCAGCATGGTTACGCTGGCCATCATCGGCCCTGGGGTCGAGGTGGTGTCCCCCCCGAGCAGCACGAGGCCGAAGGTGCGGCCGTCCTCGTCCAGGCCGCGCACGAAGCTCTCGCGCGCCGCGGCGTCCCAGGACGGCGGCCAGGAGACGGCCAGGAAGTAGCCGTAGGGCTCGGCGGCTTTGGCCGCGAGGTCGGACAGGTTCACCCGAAGCAGCTTGCGGGCGGCGAGATCGGGCGCCTCGCCGATGGGAAAGTGTACGCCCTCGACGACGGCGTCCTTGGTGACGATCAGGTCGTAGCCCGGGCGGGCGGGAATGGCGGCGGCGTCGTCCTGCAGCCCTAGCGCCTCGGGCGCGCCGCGGGTCAGCGGCCGGAACAGCCGCGCGATGGCTTCGAACTCGTCAGGCCCGGACATCCTGGGCCACGCCGTCCAGGGCCCCGTTCACGAAGCCCGGCTCCGGCCCGTCGAAGAAGGACTTGGCCAGCTCGACGTACTCGTCGATGACCACTTCGGTCGGGATGTCGGGGCGGTGCTCCAGCTCCCAGACGCCGGCCCGCAGGATCGCCCGCACGGTGGCGTCCAGCCGGTCGAGACGCCAGTTTTCGGCCAGCCGTTTGACGATCGCCGTGTCCACCTTGCGCTGGCCCGCGACCACGCCGCGCACGAGCTCGGCGAAGAAGGCCTCGTCGGGGCCGGCCAGCGTCATCCCCTCGACGTCGCGGTCGAAGCGATGCTCGCTGAACTCGCGGATCACCGCTTCCACCCCGGTGTTGGACACCTCCATCTGGTAGAGGGCCTGGACGGCGGCCAGACGCGCCACCGAACGGGCATGACGCGGCGAGCTCATTGCGCCTTTCCGGTCAGCCGCCGCTTGAGGGCGATCATTTCCAGGCAGGCTCTCGCCGCCCCGCCGCCCTTGTCGCCTTCGTTGACCCGCGCGCGGGCCCAGGCCTGGGCCTCGTCCTCGACGGTGAGGATGCCGTTGCCGATGGCCAGCTTCTTGCCCACCGCCAGATCCATGATGCCCCGGGCGGACTCGTTCGAGACGATCTCGAAGTGGTAGGTCTCGCCGCGGATCACCGTGCCCAGCGCCACATAGCCGTCGTAGTGCATGCCGACCGGGCGGTGGCCGCCTTCCTCGGCGAAGGCGATGGCCGCCGGGACTTCCAGCGCCCCTGGAACGGTCACCACGTCGAAGTCGGCGTCGTACGCCGTGAGCGCTTCGGACGCCCCTTTGAGGAGTTCGTCCGCGAGGTCGTCGTAGAACCTCGCCTCCACGATGAGGATGCGGAGCTTGTCGTCGGCCATGCCGGCCCCCTTGTTGTCGCGCCGCGTGCTTTAGGCCGTTTCGCGCCAGCGCGCGAGATAGCGGGCGAGCATGTCGATCTCGAGGTTGACCTTCGAGCCTGGGCTCAGAAGGCCAATGGTGGTCACGTCCCAGGTGTGCGGGATGACGTTTACGCCGAAGACGTCGTCCTCGACCTCGTTGACGGTCAGCGAGACGCCGTCGACGGTGATCGAGCCTTTCGGAGCGATGAACCGGTGCAGCGGACGCGGCGCGCGGATGCGGATGCGGTGCGAGCCGCCCTCGGGCGTGATCGAAACCACCTCCCCTACCCCGTCCACGTGGCCGGAAACGATGTGGCCGCCGAGCTCGTCGCCGACCCTGGCCGGCCGCTCCAGGTTGACCTTCTGGCCCTCCTTCCAGTCGCCGAGGGTGGTCATCGCACGGGTCTCGCCGCTGACCTCGACGGCGAACCACCCCTCGCCCTTCACGACCACGGTCAGGCAGCACCCGGCGTGGGCGACGGAGGCCCCCATCTCGATCGAGGCGAGGTCGTAGTTCGTCTCGATCTCCATGCGCACGTCGCGATTGGTTTCGCGGATCGACCGCACGCGGCCGACGTCGGTGACAATTCCGGTGAACATCAGATCCTCTCGTAACGCTCCCAGAGGTCTTCGCCCAGTGGCTGGGCCTGCACCCTGCGGAACCTCGGGGCGGCGGCAAGCTCGGCCAGGGCCAGTGCGCCGATCGCGGGCCGGCCCTCGCCGCCGATCACCATCGGGGCGCGGAACCACTCGAGGCGGTCGACCAGGCCGCAGCGCAGGAAGCTGGCGGCCACCTGCCCGCCGCCCTCGACGAACAGGCTGCCGATCCCCTCGGCCCGAAGGGCCTCGACCACCGACTTGAGCTCAGGCCGCCCGTCGCCCACCGCCGGGACCGTCAGCACGTACACCCCCGCTTCGAGCAGGTGGGCCGCCGGCGCCTCGGTGGCGACGACATAGGTGGGGACCTGGCGGGCTGTGGCGACCAGCTTGCAGCCGGCGTGCAGGCGCTGGCGGCTGTCCAGCACCACCCGCGCCGGCTGGGGACCGTTGTAGCCGGGCAGCCGGACGGTGAGTTCGGGATCGTCGGCCAGGGCCGTCTCGACGCCGACCACCACGCCCTGATGGTCGGCCCGCAGCCGGTGGACGGCCGCACGGGCGGCCTCGCCGGTGATCCAGCGGCTCTCGCCGGTGGCGGTGGCGATCCGCCCGTCCAGCGAGGTCGCAAGCTTCAGCGTGACCGGCACGGAAGGGGCTCAGCGCTCCTCATCCGCCAGGCCTTCCTCGCCGAGGAAGCGGGCAAAGTCCTCGGTCTCGCGGAAGTCGCGATACACCGAGGCGTAGCGGACGTAGGCCACGTCATCGAGCTGCTTGAGGTGCTTCATCACCAGTTCGCCGACGACGCTGGACGGCAGCTCGGTCTCCCCGCGGCTCTCCAGCTGGCGGACGATGGCATTGATCATCTGCTCGACGCGTTCGTGGTCCACCGGCCGCTTCCGCAGCGCGATGTGCACCGACCTGGCCAGCTTGTCGCGCTCGAACGGGCTGCGCCGACCCGAGCGCTTGACGATGGTCAGCTCGCGCAGCTGGACCCGCTCCATGGTGGTGAAGCGGCCCTCGCACTGGGGACACAGCCGACGACGCCGGATGGCCGCGCCGTCTTCCGCCGGGCGGCTGTCCTTCACCTGGCTCTCCGGGTGGCCGCAAAATGGGCAGCGCATGATCTAGCCCTCCGCGGCCCCTCTTACGCTATTAGCTGTAGATGGGGAAACGGCGGGTGAGCGCCAAGACCTCATCTCGCACCTTCGCTTCGCCCCCCGAATTGTCGCCGCCGGCCGCCAGGCCGTCGATGACCTCGGCCATCCAGCGGGCGATCTGCCGGAACTCCTCGGGGCCGAAGCCGCGGGTGGTGCCGGCCGGCGTGCCGACGCGCAGGCCGGAGGTCTGCATCGGCGGCAGCGGATCGTTGGGGATGTTGTTCTTGTTGGTGGTGATCCCGGCCCGCTCGAGCGCCACTTCCGCGTCGGCCCCGCTGACCCCCTTGGGCGTCAGGTCGACCAGCATCAGGTGGCTGTCGGTGCCGCCGGAGACGATCTTGAAGCCGTTGGCCTGCAGCGCGTCGGCGAAGGCGCGGGCGTTCTCGACCACGGCCTTGGCGTAGGCCTTGAACTCAGGCCGCAGGGCCTCGCCGAAGGCCACCGCCTTGGCGGCGATGGCGTGCATCAGCGGCCCGCCCTGCAGGCCCGGGAAGACGGCGCTGTCGATCTTCTTGGCCAGCTTTCTGTCGTTGGTCAGGATCATCGCCCCGCGCGGGCCGCGCAGGGTCTTGTGGGTGGTGGTGGTGACGATGTGGGCGTGCGGGAACGGGCTCGGGTAGACGCCCGCGGCCACCAGGCCCGCGTAGTGGGCGATGTCGGCCATCAGCACGGCGCCCACCTTGTCGGAGATCTCGCGGAAGCGGGCGAAGTCGATGACCCGCGAATAGGCGGTGGCGCCGGCGATGATCACCTTGGGCTTCTCGGCCAGAGCCACCTCTTCGGCCTGGTCGTAGTCGATGGTGTGGTCCTGGGCCCGCACGCCGTAGGCGACCGGGCGGAACCACTTGCCGGACTGGTTGACGCTCTTGCCGTGGGTCAGGTGGCCGCCGTGGTCCAGGTTCATGCCCATGAAGGTGTCGCCGGGGACCATGGTGGCCATGAACACCGCCTGGTTGGCCTGGCTGCCCGAGTGCGGCTGGACGTTGGCGTACTGGCAGCCGAACAGCTGCTTGGCGCGCTCGATGGCCAGGCTCTCGGCCTCGTCCACCACCTCGCACCCTCCATAGTAGCGCTTGCCCGGATAGCCCTCGGCGTACTTGTTGGTGAGCACCGAGCCCTGCGCCTCGAGCACCGCCCGCGAGACGATGTTCTCGGAGGCGATCAGCTCGATCTGCTCCTGCTGGCGTTTCAGCTCGCGGCCGACGATCCCGGCCAGGGCGGGATCGGAATCGGCCAGGGAGCCGGTGAAGAAGGCGTCGGATTTCGGCGGAGCGTGGACGGTCATGGGCGTTGGACCCTTTCGGCAGGACTCGGGGAGCGGCGGTTCGGCGGTCTCATAAACCAAGGTGGGTCTGGCCCATACCCTCGGAACCGTCGCAGGGCCAC
>JAQVDF010000430.1 GCA_028698405.1 Phenylobacterium sp.
GTCGGGCCTCCGCCCAGCGCGCCCCTTGCGCGGCGATGTAGCTGCGCCACAGCGCGCTGGCCGGATCGTCTGCGAGCACGGGCGAGGCGAAGTCGGCGGAGGCTTCCTGGTAGCGGCGGGCCATCACCTTGGCCGCGCCCCGCAGGCCGCGGAACTCCGGGTTGGAGAGCTGGCGCGGGTCGCGGCGCGCGAGGTCGTTGAGCACCCCGATCGCCTCGTAGGAAAGCTGCGAGCCGACCAGGAACCGCGCCAGGGCCAGCCTGGAGGCGGCGGGCGCCTCCGCGCCCTTGGCGGTCTCCTCGGCGGCGGCGTCCAGCAGGGCGTTGTATCTGGCGAGGAAGCCGCCCGAGCCGGTCCTCGCCCAGGCGTCGTGGTCGACCAGACCCGGCAGGCTGAGCGGCTGGGGCGCGCCCTCCAGGGCGGCCTGGGCGCCTTTGCGGGTGTTCCCCGGCGACAGCACCAGCCCCTGCGGACGGGCGATGGCCACCAGGTCGCCGCGGCGTGAAACCAGCAGGTTGTCGGCGTAGGTCTCCAGCGCCAGCCCGTGGGCGGTCGGCAGGAAGGCGAACTGCACGTACTCGCGCCGCGAGGGCAGCACCTTCGCGGGACCGAGGGCGGTGGCGATGGTCAGCTCGTCACCTACGACCGGGTCGGTCATCCGCACGATGCGGCTGACTCCGGAGACGGCGGCGACCAGGCCCGCCGGGCCGGCGACGTCGTTGCGGGAAATCTTGATGACGCCGGGCTTGTCCTGGACGCCGGGCCCCAGCGCCACTGTCCACTCCGGCCCCTGCTGGCTCACGGCGACCGGCGTCTCGGCGGGCGAGGCGATGCGCACGGCCGAGTAGTCGGCGCCGCGGTAGGCCTTGGCGTCGCTGAGCTGGCGCAGCCCCTTCGGGGTGGTCGAGACGTTGATCCGCGCCGGCGCGTCGAACACGATCCACACCGCATCGCCGCGGCGGAACACGGCCGCGCCGCCGGGATTGGCCCAGGCGAAGCGCAGCAGCACCTGCCGCCCCTCGACCTTGGCGTCCATGCGCACCACGCCGCTGGCCGGCGTCGGGTCCGGACGCGGCGTCTCGGACGGATCGGGCGCCTGAGCCGTGGTCTTGGGCGGCGGCGCGGCCTTCTCGAACAGCACCACATAGGGCGAGCCGTCGGCGGTCCCGGTGCGGACGTCCGCGTTCTCTGCCAGCGTCAGGTGCAGCTCGAGCCGCCCGCGGACGCGCTTCTGCTCGGCCCCCTCGAGCCAGCGCGGCGGACTGACCCGAAGACGCGAAATGTCCGGCTGGGCGTCCCGGCTGAACCGGAGGATCAGCCGGCGGCCGTCGCGGCGCACGGTCATCCCCGCCCCGCCGCGCCAGTGGAACTCGATGCGGCTGAAATCGTCGGCCTGGCCGACGCGCACGTTCAGCGCATCGGCGGCGGCCGGCGCGCGCTCGGGCGCGGCCAGGGTGGGCGGCGGCGCAGCCAGGGCCAGCGCCGCGGCCAACGCCGTCCAGGCCCCAAGGCGCCTGAAGCGTCTCATCAGCCGGGCTTGGCCGCCGGCGTCGCGGGCTCGGCGGGGACCTTGCCGGCGGCCTCGGGCGTCGCCTGGGCGGTCTTTTCGGGCTGCGCCGGCTTGGGGGCGGGCTTGGGCGCCGGTTTGGCGGGCGGCGTCTTGGCCGGCGGCGTCTTGGCCGGCGGCGTCTGGGCCGGCGGCGTCGGGGCGGCCGCCACCTTGGCCGGAGCGGCGGCGGGGGCCTGAGCCGCGGCGGCGGCGTTCTCGGCGGCCGCGCGGGCGGCGGCGTGGCGGCGGGCGAGCGACTCGGTCAGGCGCTTGGCCTCGGCCGGCTTCATCTCGGCCAGGATCGCCGACAGCACCCGCTCCTTCATCCGCGAAGCGATCGGCAGGCGCACGGAGTCGTCCAGAACCTCCATGCGCGGGGCCGCGTCCTTCGCCTTCATGGTCTCGAAGACCTTCACCAGCCGCAACGTCTCGGCTTCTTCCTTCTGGTCGGCCTGGGCCAGCAGGGCCTCGACCTCGCCCTTCAGCGAGGTCATCTGCTTCAGCTTGGCGTCAAGCTTGGCTTCCGCGGCGGCCAGCAGCGCGAGCTGCACGTTGAGGTCCTGCTCGCGCTGCTCGAGCTGGCCGCGGCGGGCCCCTAGGCTCTGCAGCACCTGCAGCTCGGCTGGCGACAGGCCGGCCTGGCGGGCGAGCTCGGCTGCGCTCGGCGCGCAGACCGGGGCAGCCGGCTTGGCCGGGCCGGGCGAGGCGTCCGCCGGCAGCGGGGCCTTGGCGGCGGCGGGCGCGGCCTTGCCGACGGCGGCCTTCTCGCCTGGCTTGGCCTTCAACTCCTCGGCGAAGGCGGCGGCGCCGGAAAGCAGGTCGGGCAGCGACCGCGCGCCGGAGATCGCGTTCAGCGCCAGCACGCCGCCGATGGCGACGCCGACCAGCGGCAGGATGCGGGGCATGTTGCTCATCGGCGAAGCCTCAGACTGCCGAGCCCGGCCTCGTCGGCCGGGGTTTCGAACAGGTCGTCGTCGAAGGTGCGGGACCGCGGCAGGGTGAGCGGCCGCTCGGCGCGGGCCGGCGGCTCGGCGACCGGCGGAGCCCGCCGACGCTGGGTGTCGGCCAGCAGCGCGCCCAGGCGCCTATAGGCGCCCAGCTCCAGCACGTCGTCGGCGTCCTCGCCACGGGCGACCGGCGGCCGCTGGGGCGCCTTGGCCAGGGTCGATTCAGCGGCGGCGGTCAGGCTCTCCAG
>JAQVDF010000431.1 GCA_028698405.1 Phenylobacterium sp.
CGGCCGTCGGGACGCCTTCGATCTCGTACGGAGACTCGTCGTACTTCAGCAGCCAGGTGCCGTCGAAGCCGGCCTGCAGGCGACCCCACAGCAGGTCGCCGAAGTCCATGTTGGCCTGGAAGTCGATACCCGACGTCTCGATCGCCCCGCCGTTGATGTACTGGGTGCGGAACGAGAGGATCTTCGCCCGGTTGACGGCGGAGGTAGCCCCCGCTTCGCACGGCGCGGTGAGCGTCAGGCGGGTCAGCACCGCGGCCGGGCCGCAGCCGCCGGTGGACGGCATGGCCAGGTTGATCAGGTCGGCCGTGGCCTCGCTGGTCAGCGGATCCTTGAAGTCGAACTGCCAGTAGTCGATCGTCGCGTTGAAGCCGCCGATGTTGAAGATCACCCCGAAGTCGAGGGTGTCGGCTTCTTCCGGCTTCAGGTTCGGGTTGCCGTACAGGTCGTTGGCCCGATAGGTGCCGCTGGCGTTGGTCAGGCCGCGGTTGAAGTCGTTCTGGACGATGGTGGCCAGCGGCGCCCGGTAGGTGGAGCCCACCGAGCCGCGGACGGCGAACCAGTCGGTGACCTGCCAGCGGGCCGACAGCTTCGGATTGAAGGTGTCGCCGAGGCCGATGTACTCCTCGTAGCGGCCGGCCAGGGTGATCTCGAAGTTGTCGGTGACCGGCAGGCGGACTTCGGCGAAGGCGCCGAAGATCTCGCGGTTCACGTCCACCGGGCCGTTGTTGGCGTTGAACAGGAACGGACCGGTGCCCGTGGACGGGCAGGTCGGGATGCCGTCGCCGAACGGCGGGCTGTCGACGCAGGGCGTCGCCACCGTCGAGTACAGCGCATCGGGCTGCTGGATCTGCCGGTCGTAGCGGTACTGGACGCCGGCGGCCCAGGCGATGGTGTCATCGCTCCAGAGGCTCCAACCGGTGTCGCCGTTGAAGATCGCATCGGCGACGAACAGCCGGGTGGTGTTGGTCTGGTACTGCTTCTCCACCATCCAGTCGAGAAGGGCGGCGCGGTTGGCCGCGGCCTCGTTGAAGCCGGGGATGTTGGACTGGCCGATGTAGTAGGGGTTCGGGCCAACGTCGGAGAGGCTCTGCTCCATCGCGTTGGAGAACGGGTTGAACCAGTAGCAGCCCAGGGCCGCGTTGCCGGCGCCGCTGGTGAAGTTGTTGGTCTCCTCGGGCGTGCACTGGTTGGGATCCCCGGCCCGGCTGCCGTAGCCGCGGAGGCCCAGCTGCAGGCGGTTCACCGAGGTGTCCTCGAGGTTATAGCGGTAGTCGATCTCCTGGTAGGTCAGGCTGACATCGAAGCCGATGTCCTTCCAGAAGGTGCCCTTGAAGCCGCCGGCGATCCGCCAGGTGTCGGTGTTGTAGCTGTAGTGCGAGTGCTTGTCCGCCTCGTGGGCCGCGCCGGCGAAGCCGACCGGACGCCAGGCGGTGGGGCTGGCAGCAACGCCGTAGAGGGCGGCGTTGGCCACCTGGGCGCGCGCCGCGCCGAGGCCGACGGCGCAGGTCGCCGGGTCGACGCCGTAGGGCAGCACCGAGCCGGTGCAGCTGGCCGCGTTGATCTGCGAGATCAGCGCCTGCAGACCCGGGTGGTTGGCCGGGATGTAGAAGCGCGATTGCTCGGAGGTGCCGGTCGCCGGGACCGGCGAGGTGCCGCCGCCCAGCGAGGCCCCGGACGCCGTGATCGGGGTCGGGTACTGGTTCGGACCGGTCAGCGCCCAGTGCTGCAGCGGCGTCTGGTTGCGGTTCCACAGCGCTTCGGCGTGGAAGGTGATGTCGTCGGTGAGGTCGAAGTTCACCTCGCCGTACAGGGTGTAGTGGTTCTCGTCTTCGACGAGGTTGTCGTACACCGTGTACTGGAAGTTACAGGACGTCGGGCTGACGATCGCCGTGGTCAGCGCATAGGGCGCGCCGCCGTTGGCCGCGCAGCCGATGTCCATCAGGCCGCCGGTGAAGTTGGCGCTGGCGAAGCCGGTGTCCGGCGAGCCGCCTGGATTGGCGGTCGGGACCTGGTAGAGGCCCGGGTTGCCGGTGCCGGCCCAGCCGCCCAGCGGGTTCTGCAGATAGCCCTCGGTGCCGGTGCGGATGGCCCAGTCGCGCTCGAAGATCGGCAGCTGCGAGCGGGCGCGGTAGCCGGCCATCAGCATCACGTTGCCGCGTTCGCCGGCGTAGCCGTACAGGGCGCTGACGTTCCAGTCGCCGTCCGAGCCGTCGATGAACTGGTAGTTGCCGCTGATTTCGAAGCCGTCGAGGTCGCGACGGGTGATGAAGTTGACCACGCCGCCGATGGCGTCGGAGCCGTAGGTCGCCGCGGCGCCCGACTTCAGCACTTCCACCCGGCCGATGGCCGCGGCCGGAAGGCTGTTGATGTCCACCGAACCGAGGGAGCGGGTGGCGGAGGCCACGCGGCGGCCGTTGAACAGGACCAGCGTCCGGGCCCCGGTCACCGCCGAGTTCAGGTTCCGCAGGTTGATCGTGGCGGTGCCGTTACCGGAGCCGAAGCGGTTGTTCTCGCCGATCACCGCCCCGGACGAGGGGATGGTCTTGATCAGCTGGACCATCGTCGGCGTGCCGCGCTTTTCCAGCTCCTGGGCGTTGACCACGTCCACCGGCAGGGCCGCGTCTTCTGGCGTGCCGGCGATGAACGAGCCGGTGACGATCACCTCTTCGACCGTGAGTTCGGCTTGTGCGCTGGCCCCGCTGGCCAGGACGAACGAGGCGACGACGGCCAAGGCCGAG
>JAQVDF010000018.1 GCA_028698405.1 Phenylobacterium sp.
CGGACCGCGTGCTGGGCGGCAAGGCCCGGGCCGCAAAGGCGGCCGGGCTCAAGCCGAGAGGACCTGGCGGGAAGCCTTCCAGGCCCGGAACTCGACCGTCTGGTGGGGCAGGCCCAGGTCGGCGTCAGCGAGCTCCACGATAAGCGGGCCGATTTCGGAAGGCTCGGGCAGTTCGGCCGGGTCCTCGCCCGGCATCGCCTCGGCGCGCATCCGGGTGCGCATGGCGCCGGGGTCGAGCAGGGCGGCGCGGATCGGCGTGTTCTCCAGCTCGTCCGCCCAGGTGCGCACCAGGTTTTCCAGCGCCGCCTTGGTCGCCCCGTAGGGACCCCAGAAGGCCTTGGGACGCGCCACCCGTCCGCTGGTCAGGAAGATGGCCCGCGGGCGCTTGGATTCGCGCATCAGCCGCTCGACCGAGCGGATCAACCGCCAGCTCGCGGTCAGGTTCACCGCCACCACCCGGTCCCAGGTCTTGATATCCACGTGGCTGACCGGGCTGATGCCGCCCAGGATGGCGGCGGCATGCACCAGGATGTCCAGCCGCCCGAACCGCTGGTGGATGGCCAGCCCCAGCTGGTCGAGCCCGTCGCCCTCGGCGATGTCCATCGGGACGAGGGTGGCGCCCTGGCCGGTGCGGGCCTTGATCTCGTCGTCGAGCTCTTCCAGGCCGCCGGGCGTGCGGGCGACGGCGACGATGTGCGCCCCGGCGTCGGCGAGCGCGAGCGCGGCGGCGCGGCCGATGCCGCGGCTGGCTCCGGTGACGAGGGCGATCCGGCCCTCCAGGGTCTTGTCGGTCATTCGGAAGGGGCTCTCTTGGCGTAGCGCTGGGCGATGGCCGCGCAGGCCATCAGCTGGAACTGGTGATAGAGCATGACGGGCAGGAGCACGAAGCCCATTGTCGCCGCCGGGAACAGGGCGCCGGCCATCGGCACCCCGGCCGCGAGGCTCTTGTTGGAGCCCCCGAACACGATGGTCGCCTCATCCTCGACCGAGAAGCCGCGCAAGCGCGCCAGCCAGATGCACAGGCCGAGCGAGGCGGCCAGCAGCACGAGGCAGATGAGCGTCAGGCGCGCGAGATCGGGGATCGAGACCTGGCTCCAGATTCCGGCCACCACTGCGCCCGAGAAGGCGTTGTAGACCACAAGCAGGATCGAGCCGCGGTCGACGAGCTGCAGCGGTTTGGCGTAGCGGCGCATGAAGCCGCCGACGAACGGATGGACCAGCTGTCCGGCTACGAACGGGGCCAGCAGTTGCCAGAGGATCGCCTCCACCGAGGAGAAAGAGATCCCGCCCTCGGCGCTGAGCAGGGTCCCGACCAGCAGAGGGGTGATCACGATCCCCAGGAGGTTGGATGCCGAGGCGCCGCAGACCGCGGCCGCGACATTGCCGCGGGCGATGGCCGTGAAGCCGATCGCCGACTGGATCGTGGAGGGCAGGCAGGCGAGGTAGACGAGACCGGCCGCCAGCGCCGGCGGAGTGATCCAGGCGGGCAGGGCGGCGAGGCCAATGCCGGCCAGCGGGAAGACCACGAAGGTGACGCCCAGCACCAGGACGTGCAGACGCCAGTGGATCATGCCCGCGACGACGGCCTCGCGCGACAGCTTCTCCCCGTGCAGGAAGAAGACCAGGGCGATCCCGACCTTGGTGGCCAGCGCCGTCCACTCGGCCGTCTCGCCGCGCGCCGGCAGGATGGAGGCGAGCGCCACCATCCCGACGATGGCCAGGAGGTACCAGTCGATCGACAGGCGAGCGAGTAGCGATTTCACGGCGTCGTTCGAGCTCTCACGCCTCGGAAGGACGCCGCGCTGGAGGGCTCACGCGCCGACCAGGAAGGACAGCTGGCGCTCGGCCTGCTCGTTGCGGCCCAGGGCGATCTCGCGGTCGAGCAGCCGGGTGGGATAGTCGCCGGTGAAGTAGTGGTCGGTGAACTGCGGGTTCACCGGGTCGCGCGGGTCGCTGTTCATCGCCCAGTACAGCCCCTCGACCGACAGGAAGCCCATGGTCTCGACGCCGATGAACTCGCGGATCTCGTCGAGCGTCTTGTTGGCCGCCAGCAGCTTGTCGCGGTCCGGCATGTCGATGCCGTAGAAGTCCGGATACTTCAGCGGCGGCGAGGCCGAGCGCAGGTGGACCTCCTTGGCGCCCGCTTCGCGCACCATCCGCACCACGCGCACCGAGTTGGTGCCGCGCACGATGGAGTCGTCGATCAGCATCACCCGCTTGCCGGCCAGCACCGAGCGGTTGGGAGAAAGCTTCATGCGCACGCCGAGTTCGCGCAGGCCCTGGGTCGGCTCGATGAAGGTGCGGCCGACGTAGTGGTTGCGGATGATCCCCAGCTCGTAGGGCAGGCCCGCCTCCTGGGCGTAGCCGAGGGCGGCTGGGACGCCGGAGTCCGGCACCGGCACCACCACGTCGACGTCGGCGGGGGTCTCGTGGGCCAGCCGTTGGCCCATCCGCTTGCGCACCTCGTAGACCGAGCGGCCGTTCACCACCGAGTCCGGGCGGGCGAAGTAGACGTATTCGAAGATGCAGGGACGGGCGCGGGCGGCCGGGAACGGCCGCAGGCTCTTCAGCCCGTCTTTGTCGATCACCACCATCTCGCCGTGCTCGATGTCGCGCACGAAGCGGGCGCCGATGATGTCGAGCGCGCAGGTCTCCGAGGCCAGCACGTAGCGGCCCTGGAACTCGCCCAGCACCAGCGGGCGGATGCCGAGCGGGTCGCGGACGCCGATCAGCTTCTTGTTGGTCAGCGCCACCAGGGCGTAGCCGCCCTCGATGCGCGACATGGCGTCGATGAAGCGGTCGACGATCTTGCGCTTACGCGAACGGGCGATGAGGTGGAGGATGACCTCGCTGTCCGAGGTCGACTGGAAGATCGCCCCTTCCTCGACCAGCTGCTCGCGCAGGGTCAGGGCGTTGGTCAGGTTGCCGTTGTGGGCGATGGCCACGCCGCCGGCCGCGAGGTCCGCGAACATCGGCTGGACGTTGCGGATGATGCTGCCGCCGGAGGTGGAGTAGCGGGTGTGGCCGATGGCGGCCATGCCGGGCAGGCGCTGGACCAGGTCCGCGCCGGTGAACGCGTCGCCCACATGGCCCATGTGCCGTTCGGTGTGGAAGCGCTGTCCGTCGAAGGTGGCGATGCCGCACGCCTCCTGGCCACGGTGCTGCAGCGCGTGCAGTCCCAGGGCGGTGATGGTCGCCGCCTCGGAGACGTCGAAGACTCCGTAGACGCCGCACTCGAGCCGCAGCGTGTCGTCCAACGGGTCGCGCGGCGCCGGGGACCAGCGGTCGCTAACCGAATTCATCGGGTCTTCTCCACCACATCGCCGGGCCGAGCCTGCGGCCGGGCGTCAACTGCGCTGTCCGCAGGGTCGCGCGCGCCGTCACGGACGGCGTCCTCGATGGCCGGCTTCAGCTGACCTGCCATGTCCAAACCCTTGGGTGCGAAGGCTTTCAGCACCTCTCCGGCCGCCGAGGTCAAGGGGTAAAGCGCCGCACCGCTGATCCAGGGGGGCACTCTTTCGGGCGGTGTGGCCGCATTGAACACCAGGGCGAAGGCTCCGAGGACGGCCAGCGCGCGAAGCAGGCCGAATCCGACGCCGACCGCACGATCCAGGGCCCCGAGCGCCTGAGTGGCGTGGAGTCTCCGGGCCAGGAACGCGCCGCCGACACGCAGCGCGATATAGGTGGCCACGAACACGATCACCACGGCTGCTACATTTCCTGTCCAGTCCGGATCCATCACGTCGCGCATCACGGGGCCGGAAAAGCGCAGCCCGAACACCGCCACGAGCGCCGCGACGATCAGCGAGGCGACGTTGAACATCTCGCGCACGCCGCCGCGCACGAACCCGACGATGGCCGAGACCGCCAGCACGGCCAGGGCGATGACGTCGAAGAGGGTCATCACGCGTCCTATCCCCAGTCGCCGTCGCCGATCCGCTGGATGGCGTCGGCCAGCCTGGCTACGCCGGTCACCGCCAGCCCTCCGCCGCCCTCGGCGTCCTTCGGCGCGAGCGCGCGCCGGAAACCCAGCTTGGCGGCTTCCTTGAGCCGGCTCTCCATCCGGCTGACCGGGCGCACGTCGCCCGAAAGGCTGACCTCTCCGAACACCACGCAGTCCTGGGGCAGGGCCTGATCGACAGCGGAGGACGCCAGCGCCGCAGCCGCGGCGAGATCCGCCGCAGGTTCCGAAATGCGCAGGCCGCCGGCGACGTTCAGATAGACGTCACGGTCCCCGAAGCCGAGGCCGCAACGGGCCTCCAGCACCGCCAGCACCATGGCCAGCCGGCCGGAATCCCAGCCGACGACCGCCCGGCGGGGCGTGCCGTAGGCCGACGGCGCGACCAGCGCCTGCACCTCCACCAGCACCGGCCGGGAGCCCTCGATGCCTGCGAACACCGCGGCTCCCGCGGCGCGCTCGCCGGCGGTGTTGAGAAACAGCGCCGAGGGATTGCGGACCTCGGAAAGGCCCGCATCGCCCATCTCGAACACCCCGATCTCGTCTGTGGCGCCGAAGCGGTTCTTGGCCCCGCGCAGAATGCGGAAGGGATAGCCGCGCTCGCCCTCGAAGGAGAGCACCGCGTCGACCATGTGCTCGACCACCCGGGGACCGGCGATGGCGCCGTCCTTGGTCACGTGGCCGACCAGGATCACCGCGACGCCACGCTTCTTGGCCAGCCGCACCAGTTCGCCGGCCGCGGCGCGCACCTGGGTCACCGAGCCGGGACCGGCCTCGTGCGCGTCGCTCCACATCGTCTGGATGGAGTCGATGATCACGAGGTCGAAGCGCTCCTTCTTCAGGCCCTCCAGGATCTCTCGCAGGGCGGTCTCGGCGGCCAGCTTCACCGGCGCCGCGGCGAGCCCCATCCGCTGGGCCCGCGAGCGGACCTGCTCGATCGCCTCCTCGCCGGAGATGAAGGCGCAGGCCGCCCCGCGCATGGCCGCGGAGGCGGCGACCTGCAGCAACAGGGTGGACTTGCCGACGCCGGGGTCGCCGCCCAGCAGGATGGCCGAGCCCGGCACCACGCCGCCGCCGCAGACCCGGTCGAACTCCTCGACGCCGGTTGTGATGCGGGGCGGGGCAGGGGTGTGTTGTTCGAGGCCCTCGAAGGCCAGGCCACGACCGCGCGCCGATCCGCGGCTGGGCGCCAGGGCGCCCGGTGGGCGGCTCTGCAGTTCCTCGACCAGGGTGTTCCAGGCGCCGCAGGCCGCGCACTGGCCGGCCCACTTCGTCTGTACGGCCCCGCAGGACTGGCAGGCATAGACGGCGCCGTCGCGGGCCATGAACGCTCCTGATTCGCCTCCCCGAAAGTGTAGCCGCGCGGGTCGTTCCCGTCTGTGCGGGCGGCCGTTTGCCACGCCCGCGCCATGGGATACCTTCGGCTGCAACGTTTCGGGGAGTTGGGAGGCGTCATGAGCGTAGTCGAGCCGGGTTCGTCGCATTCGAACCTGATCCAGCGGGTGAAGGACATCCTGCTGCGTCCTGGGGATACGTGGCGGGTGATCGACACCGAGCCGGCCAGCGTAGGCTCCCTCTACAAGAGCTACATCATCCCGCTGGCGGCGATCCCCGCGGTCGCCTCCTTCATCGGCATGATGGTGTTCGGGCTCGGGATCCCGGGCATCGCGGTGTTCAAGCCGGGGATCGGCTTCGCCCTCGGCAATGCGGTCGTGTCCTACCTGCTGTCGCTGGCCTCGGTGTACATCCTGGCGCTGATCATCGACGCGCTGGCGCCGACTTTCGGCGGCCAGAAGAACTCGATCCAGGCGCTGAAGGTCGCCACCTACTCCTACACGGCGGCCTGGGTCGCCGGGATTTTCAGCCTCTTCCCGCCGCTGAGCGTGCTGGGCCTGCTCGGGCTCTACAGCTTCTTCCTGCTCTACAAGGGTCTGCCGGTGCTGATGAAGACGCCGGAAGAGAAGGCGATCCCCTATGTGGCGGTCAGCATCATCGCCGCGATCGTCGTCACCATGATCATATACTTCGTCGTGGGCCAGATGACCCGGTTCGCCGCGCCCAGCCCGTTCGCGGCCCGTCCGGCCGGTGAGGTGCAGATCGGCGGCAAGAGCGTCGACCTCGGCGAGCTCGAGGCGGCGGCCAAGAAGATGGAGAGGGCGGCGGCCCAGATGGAGGCCGCGGCGGCCGGCAAGGCCGACGGCGGCGGCACGGTCGATCCGGCGACCTTCAAAGGCTACCTGCCGGACTCGGTCGCCGGCTTCGCCCGCACGGGGCTGTCGACCGAGAGCGCCGGCGTGGGCGGCCTGCAGGGCTCGACCGCCAAGGCCACCTATTCCAAGGGCGACGCCAGCCTGACCCTCACGGTCACCGATCTCGGCGCCATGGGCGCCCTGGCCGCGCTCGGCAGCGCCTTCAACGTGGAGTCCTCGTCCGAGGAGAACGGTCGCTACGAGCGGGTCGGCAAGGTGGACGGCCGGATGACCATGGAAGAGTACGACAGCAGCAGCCGCCACGGCTCCTACGGCGTCATGGTGGGCGAGCGGTTCATGGTCCAGGCCGAAGGCGACGGGGTGAGCATGGACGAGCTGAAGCGCGCGGTCGCCGCTGTCGATCCCGGCCGCCTGGAGAAGCTGGCGGCGCAGTAGCCGTCAGCCGCCCAGGTAGATCCGCTCGGCCCGGGGGCTGAGCCGCACGAGCACCTCGTGCGCCACGGTCCCCGCGGCCTGAGCGAGGTCGTCGAGAAGCACGTTCGGGCCGAGCAGCTCGGCCATCTCGCCGACCTGCACAGGCGCATCGCCCGCTTCGACGATGGTCAGATCCATGGTCACGGCCAGCAGCCGGCGCCGCGCCCCGGCCAGCCAGGCGTACCCCTGCTGCCGCGCGGCGCGGATGATGCCGTCGGTGTAGCCGGCGCCGAGCAGGGCGACGCGCGTCGGGGACTGCAGGACGAGGCCCGAGCCGTAGCCCAGGTGCTCGCCTGCGGCGACCCGCCGGATGTCCAGCACGGACGCTTCCAGACGCACGACGGTGGCGATGGCCGGGTCGGGCCGTTCCTCCGGCCCGCCGCCGTAGAGGCTGACGCCCGGGCGGACCATGTCGAAACGGTACTCGGGGCCCAGGAAGGTCCCGCCGGAGTTGGCGAAGCTGGCCCGCGCCTCCGGGAACAGCGGCCGCACGGCCGAGAACCGCGCCAGCTGCTCGCCGTTGCGCGGGTCGGAGGGATCGTGGGCGCTGCCCAGGTGACTCATGACGAGGCCGACGTCGAGCCGGGCGAGGCGCCCCGGTGCGGCCGCGATGGCGCAGGCCTCCTCAACCGCCAGTCCCTGCCGGTTCATGCCGGTGTCGATGTGCAGGGCGCAGGGGAGGGGCGCCCCCGATCCGGCGGCGAAGGCGACCGCCGCCTCGACCTGCGGGACGGTGTTGAGCACTGGGATCAGCCGCGCGGCGGCCAGTCGCCGGCCCGCGCCGACGACCATCCCGTCGAGCACGTAGATGTCCGCACCCTGATCGCCGAGGGCCGTGCGCAGGGCATCGCCCTCCTCGAGCCGCGCGACGAAGAAGCTTCGGGCGCCCTCGCGACGCAGACGGCGGGCGACCTCGGCGGCGCCCAGACCGTAGCCGTCCGACTTCACGACCGCCGCGACCTCGACCCCTGCCGCCACCTCGCGCAGCGTCCGGTAGTTGGCCGCCAGGGCGTCGAGATCGATGGTCAGGCGGGCGCGCGCCGACGCAGCCCCACCGGCGGCAGGGCGTTCTGCGGCTTCGGCGGCCGTGATCTCAGTCGTCGTCGTGATAGCGGCCGTCCCGGGCGAGGTTGCCGAACTTGGTCAGGTCTTCGTTGAACGCGAGCTTGACGGTGCCGATCGGGCCGTGCCGCTGCTTGCCGATGATGATCTCGGCGATGCCGCGCACCTGGTCCATCTGCTCCTGCCACTTGAAGTGCTCTTCGGTGTTCTCGCGCGGCTCTGCGCGGCCGAGATAGTAGCTCTCCCGGTAGACGAACATCACCACGTCCGCGTCCTGCTCGATCGAGCCGGATTCCCGCAGGTCCGAAAGCTGGGGCTTCTTGTCCTCGCGGTTCTCCACCTGACGCGAGAGCTGCGAGAGGGCGATGACCGGGACGTGCAGCTCCTTGGCCAGGGCCTTCAGGCTCTGGGTGATGAAGCTGACCTCCTGCACTCGGTTGTCGCTGCGGGCGCCTTCCCCGGCGGTCACCAGCTGCAGGTAGTCGACGATGATCAGGTCCAGGCCCACCGAGCGCTTCAGGCGCCGCGCCCGTGCGGCCAGCTTGGCGATCGAGATGCCGCCGGTGGCGTCGATGTAGAGCGGGGCGTCCTGGATATCGAAGGCGGCGTCGCGCACCCGTCCGAACTCGACGGCGTCGATCTCGCCTTTGCGCAGGCGGTCCCCGGAGACGCCCGACTGCTCGGCCAGCATCCGCATGGCCAGCTGTTCGGGGCTCATTTCCAGCTGGAAGAGGGCCACCACCCCGCCGGAGACGGTCTTGCGGCCGCCGTCCGGCTGCGGGTCGAAGGCGTAGTTCTTGGCCACGTTGAAGGCGATGTTGGTGGCAAGGGCCGTCTTACCCATCGAAGGACGGGCGGCGATGATCAGCAGGTCCGACGGGTGCAGGCCGCCGAGCTTGCGGTCGAGGTCGATCAGGCCGGTGGACAGGCCCGCCAGCCCGCCGGCGCGGCCGTGCGCCTCGGCGGCCATCGCCACCGCCCCGCGCAGGGCTTCGGAGAATGGTACGAAGCCCTGGCTCTGGCCGCCGCTCTCGGCGAGCGCGTAGAGGGCCTGTTCGGCCCGTTCGATCTGGTCGGTGGCGGTGAGCTCGGGGTCGGGCGTCTGGGCGGCGACGGCGATGTCGCCGCCGATGCGGATCAGGTCCCGTCGCAGGGCCGCGTCGTAGATCGCCCTGGCGTAGTCGTAGGCGTTGGCCGCCGGCGGGGCGCGGTCCACCAGATCGGCGAGATAGCGGACGCCGCCCAGCTCCTCGAAGCTGGGATCGCGGGCGAACTGCTCGGCCAGCAGGATGGGCTCTGCGAGCTGGCCCTTGCGGATGTGGGTCTCGATGGCCGCGTACAGGCGGGCGTGGAAGGGCTCGAAGAAGTGGCGCGACTGCAGGTTGTCGCCGATCCGCTCGAAGGCGGCGTTGTCGTACAGCAGGATGCCCAGCAGCGCCTGCTCGGCCTCCACGTTGGCCGGTGCATGCGCGATCTGGGTGTCGTTGTGGGCGGAACGAAGATCGAGAGCCGGGACGATAGCCATGTCCACATCGATAGCCGAACAGCGCGGGAGGCGCTCTGCGTCAGGGCGCCGTCATCCCCAGGAATTCAGCGTGGCTGTGGACGAGATGCTCAAGCTTGCGGGGAAGCCGGGGACAGATTCAGCCACGACAGCCGCTCCTCCGCGAACGCATCCTCTTGAGGCGGAAACGATTCCGGGGAGTCAAACGCCCCGACATGGACGTGGATCTCGTCCGGCCAGCGGTCACCCTCATAGGTAAGCGTCGAACCACACTGGGCGCAAAAGCCGCGCAGGACGCCGGGCGAGGAGGCGAAGCGGCTCGGGCGGCCGCTGGTGAACATCAGATGGTCTTTGGCGAAGCCCGCATAGGCCGATACCGGCGCGCCGGTGTGGCGGCGGCAGCTTCGGCAGTGGCAGTAGCCCGTCCACTTCGGCGGTCCCTTCGCCTCGAAGCGGACGGCGCCGCACAGGCAGCCGCCGGTATGCACCTCGCTCATGGCCGGAAGCCTACTCCGCCGAGGTCGGACGGCACAGCGTCGCCGGACATGAAAACGGCGCGGGCCTTGCGACCCGCGCCGTGCTCACTCTCCAATGGCGGTAAGCCTCAGGCTTCCACGCCGTAGTCGGCCTGTTGCTGGCCGGCGCCGCCCTCGAGGAGTTCGGCGGCGGCCTGGTCGGCCGCCAGACGTTCTTCCTCGAACTGGCTGGCGATCACGTTCTCGCCGCGCGCCTGACGTTCGGCCTCGTCCTGGCTGCGGGCGATGTTCAGCGTCACCGTCACGACGACTTCGGCGTGCAGGCGGACCTTCACCTCGTGCATGCCCAGCGTCTTGATCGGCTTGTCGAGGACGACCATGGAGCGGTCGACCTTGCCGCCTTCGGCGTTGACCGCATCGGCGACGTCCCGGCCGGTGACCGAGCCGTAGAGCTGGCCGCTCTCGCCGGCTTGGCGGATCAGGATGTAGGGCGTGCCGTCGAGCTTCTCGCCGGCCTTGGCCGCGGCTTCGCGGGCCTTGGCGTTGCGGGCCTCGATCTCGGCGCGCTGGCCCTCGAAGACCTTCATGTTGGCTTCGTTGGCGCGCAGGGCCTTCTGGCGCGGCAGCAGGTAGTTGCGGGCGTAGCCGTCCTTCACGGTCACGACGTCGCCGAGACCGCCCCAGCCTTCCACGCGCTCAAGGAGGATCACTTTCATGGGGTGGCCTCCTTATTTCACGACGTAGGGGAGCAGGGCCAGGAAGCGGGCGCGCTTGATGGCCTTGGCCAGTTCGCGCTGCTTCTTGGCCGACACGGCGGTGATCCGCGAGGGCACGATCTTGCCCCGTTCGGAGACGTAGCGCTGCAGCAGCTTGACGTCCTTGTAGTCGATCTTCGGCGCGTTGGCGCCCGAGAACGGGCAGACCTTCCGGCGGCGGAAGAACGGGCGGCGCGGCGCGCTCGGGGCGGCGGTGGCCGGAGCGGCGGGCGCGGCGACGGTGGTTTCGTCGGTCATTGGCGACTCCCTAGGCCGAGGCTTGCTGCTGACGTTCGGCGCGGTCGCCGAAGTCTTCACGCGGCCGCTCGCGTTCGCGATCGCGGCGAGCCAGGATCGGCGACAGCTCCAGGTCGAGCTCGTCGACGCGCACGGTCATGAAGCGCAGCACGTCTTCGTTGATCGACAGCTGCCGCTCCATCTCCTTCACCGCCGCCGGCGGGGCGTCGATGGCGAGCAGGGAGTAGTGGCCCTTGCGGTTCTTCTTGATGCGGTAGGTGAGGTTCCGAAGGCCCCAGTACTCGATCTTGGCGACGGCGCCGCCGTTTTCTTCGATGAGCGACTTGAGGGTGTCGTTGAGGGCTTCGGCCTGCTGCGGCGAGATATCCTGCCGCGTGATGACGACGTGTTCGTATAGCGCCATGGGCGTCCTTCTTCCGGTGACGGAGGGCGGCGCGTCCGGCGGCGGAAGTCCGCCGGAAACGATGGCTCTGGCCGCGGCGGTGCGGGATGAACTCCCGACCCTTTTGGAGGCTCCGCGTCAGACCGCCTTCCAGGAAAGCGGGGGCAAATAGGCGAAAACCGCCGCAATGGCAAGGTCGGCGGGCCCTTTCCGCCTTCGCCGCTCAGCGCAGTTCGACCGTCTTGCCGTCCACGGTGATCCGCTCGACCCGCATCTCGGAGGAGCCGTCGACGCGCGGATAGCCCTCCAGCGTCACCGGCCTGCCGGATATCAGCATCTCTCGGGTCAGGCCGCGGGACTGCATCCTGGCCACCGGCGCCGGCACGACGCCCCAGGTGCGGCCCTGGTAGCCGACCTTGGCGCTGCCGTGCGGATTGCCCCAGACGACGTCGCTGAGCCGGGCGGTGTGCCTGATCACCTTGTCGATGTCGTAGGAGCTCCAGCCGTGGTGGGCGAGGGCTGCGGCGGGGACGAGAAGTGCGGCGCTGAAGGCCGCGACGGAGAGGGTCCGGGACATGGCGTGCCTCCGTGTGGAAGCCCGCGTGCTACCTCA
>JAQVDF010000432.1 GCA_028698405.1 Phenylobacterium sp.
CGCCCGAGGCGGCGGCCGCGGCGAGGTCTGCGACGCTTTCGATCCGCCGGCCGTACACCGAGCGGATGAAGTCGCCGGGCCGGATGCCGGTGCTGCGCGAGAAGCCCCCGCGGATGCCGGTCACCAGCACGCCGGGGCCGGAGAAGGGATCGACCCCCAGCTCGGCCGCGACCGCGGGCGACAGGTTCACCACGGTCATGCCGTCGAACGGGTTGCGGCCGGAGAGCGTGCGCTCGTCCCGCGCCGGGGTGGCGGGCGGGGCGTCGGCCCGCAGCCGCGCCTGCCGGCGCCGGCCGTCGGCGTCCAGCACCTCGAGCGTCACCGTCTCGCCCGGGCGGCGGGCGCCGATGGCGTAGTTCAGCGCGGCCGGGTCGACCACCGGGTCGCCGTCGATGGAGATCACCACGTCGCCCTGCTGCAGCCCCGACCGGGCGGCCGGGCCGTTCGGCCACAGGTCGGCGACCAGCGCGCCCTGCGGCGTCGGCAGATTGAGCGCGCGGGCGATCTCGGCGGTGATCGGCTGCGTCCTGGCGCCCAGCCAAGGGCGCACCACCGCCCGGCCGCCCCCGACCGCGGCCTCGACCACCTGGCGGACCATGGCCGCAGGCACGGCGAAACCGACGCCCGAGGAGGTGCCCGAGCGCGAGAGGATGAAGCTGTTGATGCCGATCAGGTCGCCGTCCATGTCGACCAGCGCCCCGCCGGAGTTGCCCGGATTGATGGCCGCATCGGTCTGGATGTAGGCCGAGGCCGCGTCGCCCGTCGGGTCGGCGGTGCGGTTAAGCGCCGAGATGATGCCGTTGGTCACCGTCTGGCCGACGCCGAACGGGTTGCCGATGGCCAGCACCAGGTCGCCCACCTGCGCATCGCCGCTGTCGTCGATGGCCAGGGTCGGCAGCCGCTGGCCGCCGGTGTCGATCTTCAGAACCGCCAGGTCGGTGCGCGGATCGGCCAGCAGGATGCGGGCCGGAAACTCGCGCCGGTCGGCGAGCGCCACGGTGATTTCCTGGCCGCCCTGGACGACGTGGTTGTTGGTGACGATGACGCCGTCCTCGCGGACGATCACGCCCGAGCCCAGCGAGCCCTCGATCCGCCCGCGCGGCGCGCCCAGGCCGAACAGCTCCCAGAAGGGGTCGGTCTGACGCACCAGTCGTTTGGCCGAGATGTTGACCACCGCGGGCGCGGCCTTCTGCACCACCGGCGCGAAGCTGACCTTCATCGCCGCGGCGCTCGGCGGGACCGAGCGGGTCGGCGCGGCCATTTCGGGCTGGGCGAAGCCGGCGGCGGGCGCGGAGGCGGCGGTGGCGGCGAAGAGCGTGATCAGGATGCGGCGCGCGCGCATGGAGTCTCCCGGAAAGCCGATGTCAGCGGGCTGATCTGCGTCGATATTTCGGGCGCGATGAAGGCAGGCTGAACGCTGCAGCCCAGCTTCGGCGCCGCGCCGCTTAGATCGGTCCGCCCGGGCCGGCGCGCAAGGCCCGCGTCAGGCGTCGAGCGATCGACGGGTGTGGGCCACGTGGAAGCGGCCGCTGACCGACAGCACGATCCAGTCGCCCGGCATTGCGATCGTCCAGCCGTCCGGCGTCGACACCCGGACCGTGCCCGGATCTTCCAGGGCCTGGCCGTCTTCGCCCAGCCACTGCCACAGCTTGCCCCAGCTGCGGGCGTCGTGTGCCGGAGGAACGCGCAAAGCTGCGCCGTGATCGAACGCGGGACTGTTACGGGCGGGCTTCATGCAACCGAGTTGAATCGTGCGTCGGTGAAGAGGCTCTTAAAGCGCAGCCATAGCCGGCGGCCGGCTGCCCAACCTGAGCGGGCCGGCCTCAGGCGCCCGCCTGCGCCGTCAGCCGCTGGTAGGTGGGCCGAGAGGTGAGCCGGGCGACGTAGTCGTCGAACACCTTTTCGCCTTTCAGGCCCGGCGCGCCGAACATCATCGCCCAGTTGATCTCCGAACCGACGTAGACGTCCGCGGCGCTGAACTGCTCGCCCAGCAGCCAGGGGCCCGGGGTCAGCGCGGCCTTCAAAGCCTCGAGCACCTGCTCGTAGCTGCCGTAGCCGGCCATGCCGGGATCCGGCGCCGGCCGCCCGGTGGCGACGTCGAGGATCGCCGGCTCGAAGCAGGAGCCGCCGAAGAACAGCCAGCGATACCAGGTCCCCCGCGCGGGGTCGCCGACCGGCGGCGCGAGCCCCGCCTCCGGGTGGATGTCGGCCAGGTAGGCGATGATCGCCGGGGTCTCGGTCACTACCACGCCGCGATCGACAATGGTCGGCAGCTTGCCCATGGGGTTGAGCTTCAGAAACTCCGGCGACTTCTGCTCGCGCTTTTCGAGGTCGACGTGGACGATGCGGTAGTTCGCTCCGCACTCCTCCAGCATCAGGTGGACCATCGAGGCTCGCGACCGCGGATTGTGATAGAAGACGATCTCTTCGCTCATCCGGCCGGCTCCCTGGAAAGCTCGGGGTGCGGCGCCTTGGCGGTCCGCAGCCCGATGACGAACGCCAGCACCATCAGGCTGGCGGCGATGTAGATGGCCAGGCCCGGCGCCTGCAGCGAGGCTTCGTGCCGCAGCGACCAGGCGAAGGTGAGGCCGAACAGGATGGGGCCGATCAGGGCTGCGATGCCGGTCAGCCCCTGGTTGGCGCCCTGCAGCTGCCCCTGCTCGTGGGCGGCGACGCGGCGGGTCATCAAGCCCTGCAAGCCCGGGATCACTAGCGCCATCAGGGCCGCGAACGGCAT
>JAQVDF010000433.1 GCA_028698405.1 Phenylobacterium sp.
CACCGGTCCGTACTTGGTGGCGACGGTGGTCCCTTCGATCAGCGGCAGCAGGTCCCGCTGCACGCCCTCGCGGGAGACGTCGGCGCCGGCCCGCTCGGAGCGGCTGGCCACCTTGTCGATCTCGTCCAGGAAGACGATGCCCTGGTTCTCGGCCAGCTCCAACGCCTCCTGAGTGAGCGCCTCCTGGTCGAGCAGCTTGTCGCTCTCTTCGGCGATCAACGGGGCCCAGGCGCCGGCGACGGTGGTCTTGTGGGTCTTGGTGCGGCCGGCGAAGGCCTTGCCGAACACGTCGCCGAGATTGAGCATCCCCATCGAGGCGCCCGGCTGGCCGGGGATCTCCAGCGCCTGGAAGGGCGAGCCGCCGTCGGCCAACTGCAGCTCCACCTCCTTGTCGTCCAGCTCTCCGGCCCGCAGCTTGCGGCGGAAGGACTCGCGCGCGGCGGTGGAGCCGGGCCCGGTCAGGGCGTCGAGGATGCGCTCCTCGGCGGCGGTCTCGGCTCTGGCCCGCACGGCGGCGCGGCGCTTGTCGCGCACCATGCCGATGGCGCTCTCGACCAGGTCGCGGACGATCTGGTCGACGTCACGGCCGACATAGCCGACCTCGGTGAACTTGGTCGCCTCCACCTTCAGGAACGGCGCCTGGGCCAGGCGCGCCAGCCGCCGGGCGATCTCGGTCTTGCCGACGCCGGTGGGGCCGATCATCAGGATGTTCTTCGGCGTCACCTCGTCGCGCAGCGCCTCCGGCACGTGCCGGCGTCGCCAGCGGTTGCGCAGGGCCACGGCGACCGCGCGCTTGGCCTCGGGATGGCCGACGATGAAGCGGTCGAGCTCGGAAACGATCTCTCGGGGGGAAAACTCGGTCATGATCCTGGTCAGGCGTTCGCCGGTCTGGCCGGCGGCATGGGCTGCAGCTGGTCGTAGACGATCCGCCAGCCGGCCTGGCCCTTGCGCCACATCCGCACGTAGTGGCCCTTGGTCTCGGTCTCGTCCTTGGTCCAGTGCGCCTCGCCGTAGGTGAAGGCGAGGTCGCCGGCCCGCGAGGCCTGGCCGCCGAGCGGCTTGAACTGGGCGGTCGCCGGACGGGCGGCGAGCTCGCGCTCCCGGGCGGGGGCGCTATCGGCCGGCGGCGCGGGCGAGCCCTGGATGCGGGCGTCGTCGGCCAGCACGGCGAGATAGGCGGCCTGGAGGTCCTTCTGGGCGCCCGCGGCGAGGCGGGCCTCGGCCTCGGCCACCTCCTTCATCGCCACGGCGGCGGAGCCGGCGGCGGCCGGCGCGTCGGCCAGATGTCGCGGCTTGCTGGCCGGGGGCGGAGGCACGTGCGGGCCGGTCCCGCCCGCGCCGCCGTCGTAGATCCACTTCCACCGGCCGTTCGGCTGCTTCTTCCAGACGGTGAAGTAGTAGCCGCCGTGCCTGCCCGAGACCGTGTAGGGCCCGGTGGTGAAACCGAGGTCGCCGCTGCGGGCGAGCCCCGCCCAGACCGGCCACCAGTAGAGCGCCGGCCCGCCGCGGTCGGGCTGGGACTTCAGCGCCTCGTGGGCGTTGACCGGGCCCGGCTGCATGATGATGGCGTCGGGCGCCGAATGCTTCAGGAACGAGGCCTTGAAACCCAGCGTCAGGCCGTCGGCCGCGAAGGCCCGCTCGGCGGCGATCACCGGGGCGGGGTCGGCGGCCATGACCGGCTGCGCGGCGAGCGCCAGGCCGGCGACCAGCGCGGCCTTAAAGGCTCTCAAGGGTCAGTTCCCCGTTGGTGTAGACGCAGATCTCCGCGGCGATGGCCATCGCCTTGCGGGCGATCGCCTCGGCGTCCTGCTCGGTGTCGATCAGCGCCCGGGCGGCGGCCAGGGCGAAGTTGCCGCCCGAGCCGATGGCGGCGACGTCCCGCTCCGGCTCCAGCACGTCGCCGGCGCCGGTGACGGTGAAGATGTTGTCCTTGTCGGCGACCAGCAGCATGGCCTCCAGCCGGCGCAGCACGCGGTCGGTGCGCCAGTCCTTGGCAAGGTCCACGCAGGCCCGGGCCAGCTGGTCGGGATACTGCTCGAGCTTGGCCTCGAGGCGCTCGATGAGGGTGAAGGCGTCGGCGGTGGCGCCCGCGAAGCCGGCGATGACCCGTCCGCCTGCCAGCCGCCGGACCTTGCGGGCCGCGCCCTTGACGATGGTTTGTCCCATGGACACCTGCCCATCGCCGGCGATGACCGTGCGGCCCCCTTTGCGCACGGCCAAGATGGTGGTCCCATGCCAGTCGGGGAAGGCGGCGTTTGTCATCGCCGCCGATGTGGCGAGACAGGAAGGCAAGGTCAAGGCGGTGGCGTTTTCCGACGAGGAGGTTGAGCGCTACGCGCGCCACCTGGTGCTGCGCGAGATCGGCGGCCCTGGCCAGCAGAAGCTGAAGGCGGCGAGCGTGCTGATCGTGGGCGCCGGCGGGCTGGGCGCCCCGGCCTCGCTCTACCTGGCCGCCGCCGGCGTGGGGCGGATCGTGCTGGCGGACCCCGACGAGGTGGACCTGTCCAACCTGCAGCGCCAGGTGATCTACGCCGGCGACCAGGTGGGCCGGCCGAAGGTGGAGGCGGCCGCGCAGCGCCTCGCCGCGCTCAACCCCTACGCCCAGGTCGAGCCGGCGCGGGTGAGGATCGATCCGACCAACGCCCGCGCGCTGGTCCGCGACGTCGACCTCGTTCTCGACGGCACCGACGACTTCGCCACCCGGTTTG
>JAQVDF010000434.1 GCA_028698405.1 Phenylobacterium sp.
GGTCGACCCGGGCGTCGAGCGCCGGCCTGCCCGCGCGCAGCAGCAGGTTGTCGAGCGCCCCCTGGATGGTCTTGCCCTCGGCCTGCAGGCGACGGCCGAGCGCGGCGGAAGCCTGGGTGTCCAGCGCCACGCCTTCGACCGGCACGCCCGAAGCGTAGTTGTCGACTAGCGCGCCCGCTCCGCGCGGGAAGCCGATGAACGGGGCGGTGACGCCGGCGGCCCGCACCTTCTCGACGATCTTCGCGTGCGGGCGCACGACGATGCGCTCGAACACGTCCTCGGCCAGCTGTTCGGCCCAGCTCTCGAAGATCTTCAGCGCCTGGGCGCCGCTCCTGGCCTGCATGACCAGGTAGCTGGCGGTGGCGTCGACCAGCACATCCAGCAGGGCGTCCAGCTTATCGGGATTCTGGTAGGCATAGGTGCGCGCGCCCGAACGGTCCGAGCCTCGGCCCTCGATCATGTAGGTGGCGACTGTCCAGGGCCCGCCTGCGAATCCGATCAACGCCCGCTCCGGCTCGAGCTCGGCCCGCACGCGCTGCAGCGTCTCGCCGATCGCCGACAGTCGCCCGGTGGAGGCCTCGACCTGTTCGGCCAGCGACTCGATCCCCGGCAGCGGCCCGAGCCTCGGCCCCTCGCCCGCCTCGAACCACACCTCCTGGCCGAGCGCACGCGGGATCAGCAGGATGTCGGCGAAGACGATGGCCGCATCCAGCGGGAAGCGGCGTATCGGCTGCAGAGTCGCTTCGGCCGCCATCTCCGGATTGTGGCAGAAGGCGATGAAGTCGCCGGCCTTGGCCCGCAGCTCGCGGTATTCCGGCAGGCTGCGTCAGGCCTGGCGCATGAACCAGACGGGCGGACGAGGCAGGGTTTCTCCGGCTAGGGCCCGGAGCAGGGTGGGCTGAACTTGCGAGGTCATGGGCCGGTTAAAGGGGCTTTCCTCGAAAGGCTCAAGCCCGGCTGTTCGCACCCCTCCCTTCTTCAATTCGATCTTTCTTGAAAAGAGTGATGGAGGAAGGCGGTTGGACTGCCCGGAATCGGGGATAATGGCCTGCGTCGTACCCGCCGTCCCTGCGGCCCCGCCCAGATTCTTCACACTTCGTTAACCTTTGGAGGCCGGGCCTGTGAACAGCGGGGGCAACCCTCTTACCGCCTGCCGCCGTTAAGGTTTCGTTAACCCGCGGGGCGGCCGGCGCCGTGGATTTCGGCTCCGGTGTCGCAGGGGTGTGAATGCGCTCCAGGCCCTTCGCCGACGCCGGACCCGAGCGTGTGGGTTAATGGAAGGTTAAGGGCCCCGGTTGTCCCGGTCATTCATCCAACGGCCGCGCCCGCCGACGGAAGCGACCGCTTCTCCCCAAGAGCGTCCGGCTTCGCTAAAGAGGTTGCCCACGACTTCATCCACAGAAGCCTGACCGCGACCCGATGACGCCCCCGCCGCGCATAGCGATCTACTTCCACGTCCATCTGGTCTCGGACTCCACCGGCGAGACCCTCAATGCGCTCGCCCGGGCGGTTTGCGCCCGGTTCGAGAACGTCCTGCCGATCGAGCACATCTACGCCCTGGTGCGCTCGCGCCGGCAGCTCGAGCGGGCGCTGGCCGACATCGAGGAGGCGCCTGGCGTCGTCATCCACACCATCGTCGACCAGGAGCTTCGTTCGGTGCTGGAGGAAGGCTGCCGCAAGCTGGACATGCCTTGCATCCCGGCGCTCGATCCGCTGGTCAGCGCACTGTCGCGCTACGTCGGCGCGCCGCTGACCAGCCGGGTGGGCGTACAGCACGCCCTCGACCACGACTACTTCAACCGGATGGATGCGCTGAACTACGCCATCGGCCACGACGACGGCCAGGGCTCCCAGGACCTGGAGCGCGCCGACGTGGTGCTGGTAGGCGTCTCGCGCACTTCCAAGACCCCGACCAGCATCTATCTGGCCCACCGGGGCGTGCGCGCCGCCAATGTGCCCCTGGTGCCGGGTCGGCCGATCCCGCAGAAACTATTCGAACTGAAGAACACTCTGATCGTAGGCCTGACCATCTCGCCCGACCGGCTGATCCAGATCCGGCGCAATCGGTTGCTGTCGCTGCACGAGAACCGATCGTCGTCCTACATCGACGTCGATGCGGTGAAGGACGAGATCGTCCAGGCGCGGCGGCTCTACGAGCGCCAGGGCTGGCCGGTGATCGACGTCTCGCGGCGCAGCGTGGAGGAAATCGCAGCGGCGGTGCTCAACCTGTTCCACAAAGGCCACGGCCAGGTGGAGATCCTCGGGTGAAGCTGACGCTCGCTTCCAAGAGCGCGGCCCGCACCACCGTTCTGAGCGGCGCCGGCGTTCCGTTCGCGACGGCGGGCGCCGGCGTCGACGAGGATGCGGTCAAGCGCACCCTGCTGGCCGAGGGCGCGGGGCCAAAGGAGATCGCCGGCGCGCTGGCCGAAGCCAAGGCGGTCGCCGTCTCTACCGGCCGGGAAGGCCTGGTGATCGGCGCGGATCAGACCCTCGATCTGAACGGCGAGCTCTACGACAAGGTGGACACCATCGAGGCGGCCCGTGCGAGGCTGCTGGCCCTGCGCGGCAAACCCCACCAGCTGCACTCGGCGGTGGCGGTGGCCGAGGCCGGCCGGATCGTCTGGCGCGAGACGGTCAGCGCCACCCTGACCATGCGGGAATTCTCCGAGGCCTTCCTGGAGGTCTACCTCGCCGAGGAGGGCGAGGCCGCGCTGGGTTCGGTCGGCTGCTACC